>NZ_JBIIAY010000047.1:0-23354 GCF_044239655.1 Brevundimonas sp. | reverse complement strand
GTCGAGGCCAAACAGGTCGTCGCCAAGATCATCGAGGCGGCCTCTGCGCGTGAAGCGGCCCGCAAGGCCCGCGACCTGACGCGGCGCAAGTCGGCGCTGGACATCAGCTCCCTGCCCGGCAAGCTCGCCGACTGCCAGGAGCGCGACCCGGCCAAGTCCGAACTGTTCATCGTCGAGGGCGATTCCGCCGGTGGCTCGGCCAAGCAGGCCCGCAACCGCGAGAACCAGGCCGTCCTGCCCCTGCGCGGCAAGATCCTGAACGTCGAGCGGGCCCGGTTCGACCGGATGCTGTCGTCGGAACTGATCGGGACGCTGATCCTGGCGCTCGGCACCGGCATCGGCCGCGACGACTTCAACGCCGACAAGCTGCGCTACCACAAGATCATCCTGATGGCCGACGCCGACGTCGACGGCGCCCACATCCGGACCCTGCTGCTGACCTTCTTCTATCGCCAGATGCCGGAGTTGATCGAGCGCGGCCACATCTACATCGCCCAGCCGCCGCTCTATAAGGTGTCGAAGGGCAAGAGCTTCCGCTACCTGAAGGACCAGTCCGAAATGGACTCCTACCTGATCGAGGAGGGGTCGTCGGAGGCGTCGCTGGACCTGCCCAACGGCGAGCGCCGCAGTGGCCAGGACCTCCAGGCCCTGGTCCGCGAGGCCAAGGCGTTCAAGGCCCTGGCCGACCGCCTGTCGCAGCGCGCGCCCCTGTTCGCCATCGAGCAGTCGGCCCTGGCCGGCCTGTTCGCCGAAGAGGGCGACCATGCGGTGTCGGCAGCGGCCTCGGCGACCCGCCTGGACCTCTATGCCGAGGAGGGCGACGGCTCCTGGTCGGGCTTCCCCGGCGAACAGGGGGCCGTGGTCTTCGGCCGCACGCGCCGCGCCGTGAAGGAGAGCGTGGTGCTGGAAGAGGCCCTGATCCGCTCGCTGGACGCGCGTCGTCTGGCCGAGCGCGCCCTGGCCTTCGAAGGGGTGTTCGACACCCCCGCCGTCTATCGCCGCAAGGACAAGTCCACGACCATCCGAGGGCCGATCGACCTGCTGAACGCCGTGCTGGACGCCGGCAAGAAGGGCCTGGCCATCCAGCGCTACAAGGGTCTGGGCGAGATGAACCCCGAACAGCTGTGGGAGACGACGCTGGACGCCAATGCCCGCACCCTGTTGCAGGTCAAGGTCGATCACGCCGACGACGCCGACGACCTGTTCGCCAAGCTGATGGGCGACGTCGTCGAGCCCCGCCGCGAGTTCATCCAGGCCAACGCCCTGGACGCGGCGGTGGACGTCTAGGGGGCCTCGCCGGTCTCGACGTAGCGGGCCCAGCGGCTGAACTGGTCACTCATGACCCCGTCTACGGGTCCGGCGAAGGCCCCCAGTCCGGGCCCCTCTACCGTGAAGGTCATGGCCAACGTCAGGCCCCGACCCTCGGTCGCCCAGGTCAGGCCCAGCACGGCCCTGGTCGCCTTGCCCTTGAGCGGCCCCAGTGGCGCGTCCAGCAGGACACCGGTCGCAGCGTTCGCCTGCGTCACCCGGCCGTGCTCGAAGATCGTGCCGTCGGCCAGAGCCTCGCAGAAGCATGCCCCGACCTCAAGCGGCAAGGTCATGTTGGTCGCCGCGCCCGAATAGGTGTGGGCCCCGTTCCACCAGCGGCCGACCTCGCCCACGGCGGTCCAGGCGTCATCAGGCGTCGTCTCCAGGGTGACCTCCCGGCGCAGCACGAAGCCGTCGGAGGTTCGCGACACGACCTCGGCCGTCGCGCCGGTCGCCATCAGCATGACCGCCAGTGCGGCCGACAGGGTGCGGATCATGGGTGGTCTCCCTCGCCGTTCATGACGCCGGAACCGCAACGCTGCGTCAAGCGCTTGCATCGCGAACGACGACGGTGCTGAGGTCGCTCTCACCGTCCGTCTGCGCAGGAGCCCTCATGCCCGTTATCGACCATCCCGAAGGCGAAGGCGTCTGGACCCTGCTTCAGGGGCATGTCCACCACGCCATGTGGCAGCAGGACGAGACCGATGCGGCCGGCAGCGTCATCAGCCGGTTCTGGATCGTCAACCCGCCCGAGGAACTGGTCTACGAGACCTTCGACGAAGCCGAGGCCATGTTCGAGACCCTGGCTCAGGACCAGGACTGACCCGGCCTTCCTAGATCGCCTCGAAGGCCAGCGGCGCACCCCAGAACTGGTTGACCATGTCCGACTGCGGCCCGGCCGTGCCGCTGGTCAGGAAGGACCGCCGCGCGGATGTCCCAAGGTCATACTCGGGATGACGGGCGAAATAGCGCTCCAGCGCATCGGCCACGGCCGTCGGCTGGTGGATCAGGGGCGTGCCGGGCGGAAGCGCCCCTGCGAACAGGTCCGCCACGATCTCATAGTGGGTGCAGCCCAGGATGGCCGTGTCGGGATGGCGACCGATCCGACGTCGAAGGGCATCGACATGCTCGTCCACGACAACCTTCAGCTCCTCGGTCGTGGCACCCAGCTCGATCAGTCCGGCCAGACCGGGGCAGGGCTCGGAGAAAACCGCCAGGTCCTCGCGCCGCTTGTCGATCTCGATCTCGTAGACCCGGCTGATGGCCGTGGCCGCCGTCGAGAAGACGCCCGTGATGTCGATGGCCTCGACCTTGTCGTCGCGTGCGGTCAGGTCGGCCTCATAGGTCCAGGGCAGGCCGGTCGCCGCCTCGATCGTCGGCACGATGATGCCCAGCACATTGACCGGCCGGCCATAGCGGGCCGCCTGCGACGGAATCCAGGTCTGCTGCAGCCGGCGCAGGGCCACGGCCGACGCCGTATTGCAGGCAAGCACGACGAGGCTGGCCCCCGCATCGAACAGGGTCTCGCACCCGGCGCGCGTCAGGTCGACGATCTGCTCGCCGGTCTTGCCCCCGATCGGCGCATTGGCCTGGTCGGCGAAGTAGATGAAGTCCCGATCGGGGAACCGGTTGACCAGTTCGCGGTGGACCGTCAGCCCGCCGACACCGGAATCGAAGACACCTATCGCCATGCTCGCGCCTTTAGCCGCAGGCGGCCCGGCCGTCCATGACAATGAAAACGGCTCCGCTAACGGCTGCGCTTCAGCGCCGTCGGGTTGGTACCCATACGGGGGAATCAGTTGCGCAAAGGGCCTTGCGATCCGATGGGCCGGTGGGCTATAGACCGCTCCTTCCCGTTCCGGACCCCGCTCGCGGTCAGCCCGGAACCGTCTTGGCGGATGCGTAGCTCAGCGGGAGAGCACCTCGTTGACATCGAGGGGGTCACAGGTTCAATCCCTGTCGCGTCCACCATTCCTTCCCTAAAGCATCATGGCCGTCCGGCCTCGTCTGGCCCCGTAGGGGTCAGAACTGACGCCAGCTGTCGCCGGGGTCGCGTTCGCCGGGGTCGACGGACTGCTGGCCCCAGGCGATGACCATCAGCACCTTGTGGCTGCGGATGCGGAACTGACCGATCATGGGGGCGACGGCACCCAGAGGAGCGCCCGTCCTGGCGTCATAGACGAAGCCCGTGAACTCGGCGACGCCGACCCGGTCTCGGCGGCTGTAAAGCGACAGTTCGGGCAGGGAGACCACGTTGAATGTCTCGTTGATCGGCACCGCCAGCGGCGGCAGGCCGACGACACGCCGCATCTGTTCCAGCGACAGGGCCCCGGCGCGCATCTCGAACACCACCTCTGCCGTCTCGCGCTTCTCGGCCAGGGCATAGCCGGCTTCCGACAGGGCCTGGCGAACCGCGCTGACCGCATAGGGCGCGTTCTCGGAACGGAAGTAGGCGTCGTCGACGAAGACCGACTTGCCGCGCGGCACCGGCAGGGTCAGCCCCTCGACCGCCCGGTCGGCGGCGCGGGCGATCAGCAGTTGCTCCGTCGCCGTTCGGCCCGGGTTGCTTTCGCTCGTGGAGGCGCAGGCGGTGGCGAGGCCGGCCAGTGCCAGGACCGCGCCTCTCAAGACCATCCCCATCACCACGCGCCCGTGTTGGGCATGGAAATCCAGGGCTCGACCGGTTCCAGCGCCTCGCCCTCCTGAAGGAGTTCAATCGAGATGCCGTCGGGGGAACGGACGAAGGCCATGTGCCCGTCGCGGGGTGGGCGGTTGATGACCACGCCCCCGTCCATCAGCCGTTGGCAGGCCGCATGGATGTCATCGACCTTGTAGGCCAGATGGCCGAAATTGCGGCCACCGGAATAGGTCTCCGGATCCCAGTTGTACGTCAGCTCGACCTCGGGCGACCGTTCGGCCTCGGTACGCGGCACATCGGCGTCGGCGGCCAGGAAGACCAGGGTGAATCGGCCCTTTTCGTTGTCGATCCGGCGCGTCTCGACCAGACCCAGCAGGTCGCGCCAGAAATGCAGGGCGGCGTCCAGGTCGGCCACCCGGACCATGGTGTGAAGGTATCGCATGTCTGTCCCCCGGTTTCCGCACGGTGTCCTTGCGCCGTCATAGTCCGAAATCTGCGCTTTCTAAAGCGTCCGGCTTGGGCGTATTCATAACGCAGTTCAACGCTTTCGCCGCCTCGCGCGGACAGGCCGAGATCGTCGGTCAGGGGGGCCGACGGACATCACGACGTCGCGCGGGGGAATGCGCGGCGGGGGACAATCAGACACACCATGGGATCACTGACTCGTGCGAACGCGGCTCGCGCCGCGTCCAAGGGCGCGGCCGCGCCGAAACCGAAGACCATCAAGAGCCAGCAGATCGGCGAGGCCAGCCTGGCCGAAAAGCTCAAGTACGAGTTCGACAAGTCGATGGCCGCCGGGCCGATCGCCCTGGTCGGCTGGCTGTCGCTGGTGACCTTCATCGTCATCCTGTTCGCCGCGACCATGCTGGCCCTGACCCGTCTGGGCCCTGATGGCGGCTTCAACTTCTTCGAGGCGGCCTGGCAGTCGCTGATGCGGACGATGGACGCCGGCACCATGGGAGGCGACTCGGGCTGGCCGTTCCGCTTCCTGACGCTGTTCGTTACCCTGATGGGGATCCTGGTCTTCTCGGCCCTGATCTCGATCATCTCGGCGGGCCTGGATTCGGCGCTGGAGGCCCTGCGCAAGGGGCGGTCGCGGGTGCTGGAGGCGGATCACACGGTGATCCTGAACTGGTCGCCTTCGATCTTCGACATAATTTCCGAGCTGGTCGTCGCCAACGAGAGTCGCAAGAAGCCGCGCATCGTCATCATGGCCAACAAGGACAAGGTCGAGATGGAGGACGAGATCGCCGACAAGGTGCCGGAGCTCAAGAACACCCGCATCATCTGCCGCTCCGGCGACCCGACCGACCTGTTCGACCTGTCGCTGATCAATGCCCAGACCTGCCGCTCGATCATCGTGGTCTCGCCCGAGGGTGCCGAGGATCCCGACAGCCAGGTCATCAAGACCGTCCTGGCCCTGACCAATGACCCGAAGCGCCGCGACGAACGCTACCGGATCGCCGCCGAGCTGCGGGATGCAAAGAATGCGGAGGTCGCCCGCATCGTCGGCGGCGACGAGGTCCAGCTGGTGCTGGCCGACGATCTGATCGCGCGCATCGTCGTCCAGTCCAGCCGGCAGGCCGGGCTTAGCGCCGTCTATTCCGAACTGCTCGATTTCGATGGCTGCGAGATCTACACGACCGAGCTCGAGGACCTCGTGGGCGTCAGATACGGCGATGCGGTCATGGGCTATGAGGATTCGGCCCTGATCGGCCTGCGCTATCCGGACGGTCGGGTGAAGATGAACCCGCCGATGGACGAGATCATCGTCGCGGGAACACGCGCCATCATCATCGCCGAGGACGACGAGGCCATCAAACTGACCCCCATGCCCGACGACGCCGTCGAGCCCACGGCGATCAGGAAGCGCAAGGCCGTGCGCCGCACCGCCGAACGGACCCTGATCATCGGCTGGAACCGTCGCGGGCCGATGATTGCCCATGAGCTGTCGAAATACGTGAAGCCCGGCTCCGTGCTTACCGTCGCCGGCGACATCCCCGATTTCGAGGCCGAGATCCTGTCGATGCCGATGGGGTCGAAGAACATGAAGGTCGAGGCCCGCCGGATCGACACCAGCCACGCCGCCTCGCTGGAGGCGCTGGACCCCCTGTCCTACGACTCGGTCATGGTGCTGGGCTATTCGGATCACATGGAGGCCCAGTCCGCCGATACCCGGACGCTGATCACCCTGCTGCATCTCAGGAAGCTGTCCGAACGGCTCGGCGAGCACATCAGCGTGGTGTCGGAGATGATCGATATCCGCAACCGCGAGCTGGCCGAGGTGACCCGCGCCGACGATTTCGTGGTGTCCAACAAGCTGGTCAGCCTGATGCTGGCCCAGGCGTCGGAGAACGAATACCTGTCGTCGATCTTCGACGACCTGCTGGATGAGGACGGGTCGGAAATCTACATGCGGCCGGTCGGCGACTATGTGGACCTGGCCCTGCCGCTGAGCTTCTACACCATCGCGGAGGCGGCCCGTCAGCGGGGCGAGACGGCGATCGGCTATCGGCGAAAGCGCACAGACGGCGATGACGACGGCCGCAACATGGGCGGAGTCGTGGTCAATCCTTCCAAGTCCGAGGTGCTGGAGTATCTGCCCGAGGACCGGGTGATCGTTCTGGCCGAGGACTGATCAGGCCTTCGCCTCTCCCGCCGCCATCAGCCCGGCGCGGGAGGGGCACAGGTCGGAAATCAGGCAGCCGCCGCAGTTCGGCTTTCGCGCCGTACAGGTGTAGCGGCCGTGCAGGATCAGCCAGTGGTGGGCCTTGGGCAGGAAGGCCTCGGGCACGACCTTGAACAGCTGGGCCTCGACCTTGTCGGGCGTGGCGGCATTGGCCAGACCCAGCCGGTGCGAGACGCGAAAGACGTGGGTGTCCACGGCGATGGCGGCTTCGATGCCCAGTTCGTTCAGGACGACACTGGCGGTCTTGCGCCCCACGCCGGGCAGGGCCTGCAGAGCGTCGCGGGTCAGGGGTACCTCGCCGCCGTACTGATCCATGACGATGCGGCTGAGGGCGATGACGTTGCGGGCCTTGCCGCGATACAGGCCGATCGAGGCGATGAAGGGGATCAGGCCCTCTTCGCCCAGGGCCAGCATCCTGGCCGGCGTGTCGGCGACGGCGAACAGCCGGTCGGTGGCCTTGTTGACCGAGACGTCCGTCGCCTGGGCCGACAGGGCGACGGCGACGACGAGCGTATAGGGACTATGGAAGGTCAGCTCGGTTCGGGGTTCCGGCATGACGCGGGCCAGCCGCTCGAATATCTGATCCACACGGTCCTCGTCCGGCGGCCAGCCCCAGGTCGGAATGACCGCACCGGTCATGACGGCGGGGCGTTTCGCCGGCGCAGGCGCCACTTTCCGGCCGCTCGGTGCGGGCTTCGGCGGCTTCATGCCTCGTCGTATCCGCCGGTCTCGCGCGGGTCGATGCCGAGCGAGACCAGGGCCTCGACGGCGGCGCGCGTCCCTTCCTCCCAGGCCCCGTGGGCGGTGCCGTAGAAGGCTTCGGCGGTGGCCTCGCCGGCGATGAAGATGCGGTCCTCGACCGGTTGCTTGAGCCTGCGGCGAGCGTCGGCCTGCCCCGGAAGGCAGTGGGAATAGGCACCGCGCGACCAGGTCTCAGCGCCCCACATCGAGGTGGCTATAGGCGTGAGGCGGCGGCGGAAGCTGGAGCCCAGCAGGTTCGACAGTTCGGTCGCGGCGAAGTCGAAGAAGGCGGCCTCGCCTTCGTCCTCCAGCCCCCAGGCCAGGTCGCCGCCGAAATAGCCCTCGATCATCGGACGGCCGAACGGTCTCAGGTGATAGCCGCCGGTCTGGGCCGTGTCGGTGCGTCCCCAGAGCTGGCTATCGGCGGGAAAATCCTCCGGGGTCTCGACCGTCATATGCAGTTTGGACGCCAGACCCAGGGGTGCGCCGAGCGCCGACTCGATCAGGGCCGGGACGGGCGGATCGATGCGGATCGTCTCAGCCCCGATCAGGCTGGTGGGCACGGTCAGGATCACGGCGCGGGCCAGCACGGTGCCGCGCGGTGTCTCGATGCGGAGCGGCGCGGTCGAGCGGTCGATGCGGGTGACGGGGCAATCCAGCACGACCGGGGCGTCGCGGCCGAGCGCGGCGACCAGCCGGCCATAACCCTCGCGGACCCGCCAGTTGACGCCGGTGTCGCGGTAGGCGTCGTAGTCCAGGGTCGAGACCTCGGCAAACCTGGCGCCGTTCAGAGCCCCCGAGACGGCGTCCATCCGGGCGTTCCAGCGGGCCTCGTCGCTGTCGGGGGATGCGAACTGGTCGGACGCCGGGCCGTCCTCGCCCTTCGATGCGGCGGCTGAAACGCGCTCGTCAAAGGCCTCGAACGCCGCCCCGAAGGCCGCCTGTTCGGCCGGTGTCAGACCCAGGTTGAAGGCCTGTCGCCTCCATGGTGGTGGCGTCTCGTCGATCGTGAAGCCGGCGTCTCGGCCCAGCTCCGCGAGCAGGTTCTCGTCGGCCGAATGGAGCCAGCCGCAGCCGAGGTCCAGCGCCATGACCTCGCTGCCGCCGCGGTGCCGGGTCTGGCGATGGTCGATCGTATGAGCCCGCCCACCGATCCGGTCGCGCGCCTCCAGAACCACGACCGAAAGCCCGGTCCCGGCCAGTCGTCGCGCCGCGCCGAGGCCGGCGGCACCCGCGCCGACCACCACGACGTCGGCGTTGAATGGCAGGGGCGTGAAGGAGGCGGTCACGGGGCTGGAATAGCCGGAAACACGACGTGTTCACGAGTCTTCTTCGGGGCGGATTGATTTTTAGACGATCGGGTCTATTTTTGCGACCGTCCTTTCCAGGGCCGCTTCGCGCGTCCTGTCTGATCGAGTTGTCCCATGGCCGTCTCCCCCGCCCTCAAGAAGCGCCTGCCCCTGATCGCGGCGGGCGTGATCGTCATCATCCTGATCATCGGGGGGGTCTTCTGGTGGCAAGGCAAGCAGCGGTGGGAGGCGACCGACAACGCCTTCGTCCAGGCCGACACCACCATCGTCAGCCCCCAGATCAACGGCTATGTCACCGAGGTCCTGGTCAGCGACAACCAGCGGGTCGAGCCCGGCCAGATCCTCGTCCGACTGGACGATTCCGACGCCCGCGCCCAGCTGGCCCAGGCCGAGGCCAACCTGGCCGCCCTGTTGTCCGCCGTAGACAACGTCGATGCTCGCGCCGCCCAGGAACAGGCCCTGATCGCCTCGCGCGCCGCCGGCGTGACCCAAGCCCAGGCCCAGGCCGGTCTGGCCCGCGCCCAGGTCGATCGCTACGGCAAGCTGGCTGAACAGGGCTGGGTTTCGCAGCAGCGCATCCAGACCGAACAGGCCGGCGCCACCTCGGCCGCTGCCACCGTGGCCCAGGCCCAGGCGGCCCTTGTCGCCGAACAGCGCACCGCCGCCGTGCTCGGCTCGACGCGGCAACAGTCGCTCGCCGCCGTCGAACAGGCCCGCGCCCAGGTCGAGGTCGCCCGCACCAATCTGGACCGCACCGTCATCCGCGCCGCCACGGCAGGGGTGGTCGGCGCGCGCGGCGTGCGTCCCGGCCAGTATGTCCGCACCGGCGGCCAGCTGCTGTCGATCGTACCCCTGGGTGACGTCTATGTGGTCGCAAACTTCAAGGAGACCCAGCTGGACCGCCTGCGTCTGGGCCAGACGGTCGAGATCGGTGCCGATGCCTTTCCCGACCAGCACATCACCGGCCGTATCGACAGCTTCGCCCCGGCGACGGGATCCGAATTCGCCCTGATCCCGGTCGAGAACGCCACTGGCAACTTCACCAAGATCACCCAGCGGGTGCCGGTCCGTATCGTCGTCGATCGCGCGGCGGGCGGAGCGGCCCTGCGGCCCGGGCTGTCGGTCGAGGTCAAGGTCGATCTCAAGAGCCCGGGCGGTGCCTCCTTCGCCGAGGCCGCCCTGGGCCAGACCCGCCTGGCTGACGCGAATCCGTCGGACGCACGCCAGTGACAGCCGCCGCGCCCCCTTTGGGTGGGGCGGCACCGACCGATGCCGTCGGCGCGCCGCCGGCCCCGCCTGCCATCAACTGGACCGTCCTGATCCTGGGCTTCGCCGGGATGGTGATCGGCCAGTTCATGGCCATCCTGGACATCCAGATCGTCGCCTCGTCCCTGCCTCAGATCCAGTCCGGCGTCGGCGCGTCGGCCGACCAGATCAGCTGGATCCAGACCGCCTATCTGATCCCCGAGGTCGTGATGATCCCGCTGTCGGGATATCTGTCGCGCCTGTGGGGCACCCAGAAAGTGTTCCTGATGAGCTGCGCCGGCTTCGTCATCATGAGCGTCGCCGTCGGCCTGTCGACCTCGGTCGAGGTGATGATCGTCTTTCGCGCCATTCAGGGGTTCGTCGGCGGGGCCATGATCCCGACCGTTTTCGCCGTGGCTTTCACGGCGTTTCCACCCTCCAAGCGGGTCACCGCGAGCGTCTTCATCGGCCTGATCGTGACGCTGGCACCCACCATCGGACCGACGCTGGGCGGGCATCTGACCGAGGCGCTGAGCTGGCACTGGCTGTTCTTCATCAATGTGCCTTTCGGCCTGCTGTCCTTCTTCCTGGTGTGGCGCTGGGGAAATTTCGACAAGGGTGATCCGAGTCTTTCTAAGGGCTTCGACTGGTGGGGTCTGGGCCTGATGGCCACCTTCCTGATGAGCCTGCAATTCGTGCTGGAGGAAGGCTCCAAGAACGACTGGTTCGCCGACGACCTGATCCTGCTGCTGGCGACGGTGGCGGCCATCACCGGGCCGGCCTTCGTGTGGCGCTCGCTGGCCTACTGGAACCCGGTCGTGGAGCTGAGAGCGTTCAACAACAGGAATTTCCTCGTCGGCATCGTCATGACCTTCATCGTGGGCGCGGCGCTGTTCGGCGGCAGCTTCCTGTTGCCGCTGTTCCTGTCGCGGGTGCGCGACTATTCGCCCGCCGAGGTCGGCACGACCCTGGTGGTCTCGGGCCTGGCGATGTTCATGACCGCTCCGATCGCCGGTCGGCTGGTGCGGATTCTGGACCTGCGGATCATGATGTTCGGCGGGTTCGTCATGGCGTCGTGGGGGATGTGGGACGCCCATGCGGTCACCGCCGACTGGGGCTTCTGGGAGTTCGCGGGGATTCAGGCTCTGCGCGGATCCGGCATCATGATGGCCATGCTGGCGGCCCAGCAGGTCACCATGTCGACCATGCCGGTCCATATGGTGAAAAACGCCTCGGGCCTGGTGAACCTGTTCCGCAACGTCGGCGGGGCCTTCGGACTGGCCTTCCTGAACACGTCGCTGACCACCAATACGGCGGCGCACATGGGCGAGATGACCAGTGCGATCCCGGTGTCGGACACCCGGATGCAGGATATGCTGGCGGCCATGGCGGAGCGGATGAGCGGCTCGATCGACCCGGACGGTGCGGCGCTGAAGGCCGTCTATGGCATGCTGAACCGCCAGGCGACGACGCTGGCGTTCGGCGACGCCTTCGCCATCCTGGCCGTGGGCTGCGCCTTCGCCGCCGTCGTGACCCTGTTTGCCCAGCCGGTGAAGCCGGGCTCGGCCCCCGTCACGGACGCTCACTGATGTGCTGTGCCTACGATCGGGGCGTGGCCCCTCACGGCTTGAGGCGCTGAGATGCCCCGCGTCGCCGGACAGATCGATCACAGAAAGCGCGAGGCGATCCTGGACGCCGCCCTGGCGCTGTTCTCCGAGCGCGGCGTCACGGTCTCGATGGAGGAGATCGCGCGCGAGGCCGGGGTGTCGAAACAGACCCTCTACAACCGCTTCGCCTCCAAGGTGGAGCTGGCCCGGGCTATCGCGGGCCGTCGCGCGGACGATATCACGGCCCCGCTGAGGACCGACGGCGCGCCGGTATCGGTCCTGACCGCCCTGGCACTCGCCCTGCTGGAAAAACTGTTCAACAAGGGACGGGGCGAGGGCCTGCGCGGGGTCGCCCTGATGTCCCCCGCCGCGCCCGACATCGCCCAGGCCATCTATGACGGCGGCCCCCGCGAATCGTTGCGCCGCCTGTCGGAATGGCTTGCGCTCCAGGACCGCAAGGGCCTGCTGGCGATCCCCGATCCCGATGCGGCGGCCGAGATGTTCACCGGCATGGTGCTGGGGCACAGCCATCTGCGCGCGATGCTGGGCGTGACCCACCCCCCGATCGCGCTTGAGGCGCGCGCCGCCGAAGCCGCCCGGCGCTTTGTCACAGCTTTCGCAGTGTGATCTTGGGCCTACCGCGCGTTCGCGCTACTTGAGGCCGTTGAACTGGCGCGTCGTGAATGATTTGACCCGCTGCCGAGTGGAGTTCCCATGCTGATCCATCTGTCGTCCTGGCCCGAGATCGACGCGCGGCTGAACGCAGGATCGCCGCTGTCGAAGACGGTGATCGTGCCGATCGGGTCCAATGAACAGCATGGGCCGACCGGCCTGCTCGGTACCGACTGGCTGTGCCCGGAAATCATCGCCCATGCCGCCGAGGCGGGCGACGACAGCCTGACCGTCGCACCGACCTTCAACATCGGCATGGCCCAGCACCATCTGGCCTTCGCCGGCACCATCTCGTACCGCCCCTCGACCTTCATGGCCGCGATCTCCGACTGGGTCGCGTCGCTCGCCCGACACGGGTTCGAGCGGATTTATTTCCTGAACGGCCACGGCGGTAATGTCGCCACCATCGAGGCGACCTTCAGCGAGATCTATGCGGCCCATTCATTCCGCGGCGAGGATGCGCCTTTCGTGCTGAAGCTGCGCAACTGGTGGGACATGCCCGGCGTCAACGGCCTGTGCAACTCGATCTTCCCGACGGGTCACGGCATGCACGCCACCCCGTCCGAGATCGCCGTGACCCAGGCCGCCTATCCCGACCGGATCAAGACCGCCGCCTATTCACCCCAGATCGCGCCGAACGGGCCGATCCGCTCGGCGCTCGACTATCGCGCCCGGTTTCCCGATGGGCGGATCGGCTCGGATCCCGGCCAGGCCTCGCCCGAGAAGGGCCAGAGGATCATCGACGCGGCCGTCCCCGCCCTGATCCGCGACGTCACCGGATTCGCCGCCGAGACATCGCCGCTTGCGCCCTGAGTGAACGGGGTTCAGGAACGAGGGATGACCGCAACCAGCCAGCTCGACCGTTTCCTGCGCGACACCCGCGCCGTGGGCAAGAACGCCTCCTCCGCGACCGCCACGGCGGTGGCCGGCGGCGAGATGATGAAGGCGGCCGGGGACGTCATCGCCGCCCGTCTGGAAATCCTGGCCGCCGGTGTCGCCGACCCCCGCAAGACCGACCTCAAGGAAATCGCCCTGATGAGCTCGGAGAAGTCCGAGGCCATGGCCGAGTCGGCGGCGTCGCTGACCCGCAACCTGGGTGCCCTGTCCGAGCGCCTGTCGCACACGGCCGCCGACGAAATGGCCCGCGCCGGCAAGGCGGCCTCGGCCATGGCCACCTCAGCCAGCCCCCAGGCCTTCGCCGCTGTCCAGTATGACTACGCCCTGGGCTGGTGGAGCCGTGCGGCCGCCCAGATGCTGACCCTCAATACCGAGATGCTGAAGGCCCAGGCTGAGGCCCTCAAGCCCATCCACCGCACCGCCGTCGCCAATGCGGCGCGCCTGAAGCGATAAACACGGCCGCTCCCCGCAGGGAGCGGGTCTTCTCAGTGCCGGAAGACCCGCACGCCGGTGAAGGCCATGGCGATTCCCTGTTCGTCGGCCGCGGCGATGACCTCGGCGTCACGCATCGAGCCGCCCGGCTGGATCACCGAGGTGGCACCGGCCGCGACGGCTTCCAGCAGACCGTCGGCGAAGGGGAAGAAGGCTTCAGACGCACAGGCGGACCCTTGCGCCAGCGAATGGGCAAGCCCCTTGGCCTCCCCGGCCTCGCGCGCCCGGATGGCAGCGATGCGGGCCGAGTCCCGGCGGTTCATCTGACCCGCCCCGATGCCCGCCGTCTGGCCGTCCTTGGCATAGACGATGGCGTTGGACTTGACGTGTTTGGCGATCGTGCAGGCGAACAGCATGTCCTCGATCTCCTGCGGCGTCGGCTGGCGGCGGGTGACGATCTTCAGGTCTGCGGCCGTGATGCGCGAGCGATCGCGCGACTGGACCAGGAAGCCGCCGGCGACGCTGCGGAATACCTCGCCGGGCCCGTGCGGGTCGGGCAGGCCGTCGGTGATCAGCAGGCGCAGGTTCTTCTTGGCGGCGAAGATAGCCTTGGCTTCATCGTCGGCACCGGGAGCGATGACGACCTCGGTGAAGATCTCTGTGATGGCGCGAGCGTCCGCCCCGTTCAGTGGCCGATTGACGGCGATCACGCCGCCGAAAGCCGAGACGGCGTCGCATTCCAGGGCGCGGGCATAGGCTTCCGACAGGTCCTTGCCCACGGCGACGCCGCAGGGGTTGGCGTGTTTGACGATGACGCAGGCGGGCGCCTCGAACTCGGCGACCAGCTCATAGGCGGCGTCGGCGTCGGCGATGTTGTTGTAGCCCAGTTCCTTGCCCTGGATCTGGGTGGCGTGGGCGACTCCCGGACGGGTTTCGCCGGTGCGATAGAAGCTGCCCGTCTGATGCGGGTTCTCGCCGTAACGCAGCGTCTGGGCGAGGCTGCCGGCGATCGATTTGCGGGCCGGTGCGGCGTCTTCCAGTTGTCCGGCGAACCAGCTCGAGACGGCGGCGTCATAGGCGGCGGTGCGAGCGAAGGCGCGGGCGGCCAGTTGTTTGCGCAGGGCCAGAGAGGTCGTGCCGTCGGCCTTCAGCGCCTCGACGATTTCGCCGATCGAGGCCGCGTCCACGGCGACGGCGACATAGCCATGGTTCTTGGAGCCCGAGCGGATCATGGCCGGGCCGCCAATGTCGATGTTCTCGATCACGGCGTCGAAACCGGCACCCGAGGCGACGGTCGATTCAAACGGGTAGAGGTCGATCCAGACGATATCGATCGGGCCGATGCCGTGTTCGTCCATGGCCGCCTTGTGGTCGGCCGCATCGCGCACGCCCAGCAGGCCGCCGTGGACCACCGGGTGCAGGGTCTTGACCCGGCCGTCCATCATCTCGGGGAAGCCGGTCAGGTCGGCGACGTCCTTCACCGGCAGGCCGAAACCGGCGATGGCGGCGCGGGTACCTCCGGTCGAAACCAGCTCGACCCCGGCCTCGTGCATGGCGCGCGCCGCATCCTCCAGCCCCGCCTTGTCCGACAGGGAAATCAGGGCGCGGACGGGTTTCACGCGGTCGGGAGCGGACGGAAAATCGGGGGCTGCGGGCATAGCGAGTCCTGGGGGGCGAATCCGGCGGGGAGGGGACGGGCGCGCCTCTAGCACTGATCGAGGTCGCGGGTCACCCCGCCCGCCCTTGCGATCCGGCTCGTGCAGGCGCATTTCCCGCCCATGTTCATCCAAACCGAACCCACGCCCAATCCGAACGTGCTCAAGTTCCTGCCGGGGCGCGACGTCGCCCCGCACGGCGCGCGAGAGTTCCTGAGCATCGACCAGGCCGCCGCCTCGCCCCTGGCCGAGGCCCTGTTCCAGCAGGAGGACGTCGCCGGCGTCTTCTTCGGCACGGACTATATCGCCGTGACCAAGGCCGGGCACGGACTCGACTGGTCGGAGATGAAGGCGCCGATCCTGGCGGCCATCATGGACCACTACACCTCCGGCGCGCCCATGCTGCGCGATGCGCCCGAGGCTTCATCGGACAGCGAGGATTCCGAGGTCGTCGCCGAGATCAAGGCCCTGCTCGACAGCCGGGTCCGCCCGGCCGTGGCCCAGGACGGTGGCGACATCCTGTTCGACGCCTTCGACGAAGAGACCGGCGTTCTGACGCTCAAGATGCGCGGCGCCTGTTCCGGCTGCCCGTCCTCGGCCATGACGCTGAAGTCCGGCGTCGAACAGATGATGCGCCACTATGTGCCCGAAGTGACCCGCGTCGAGCAGGTCCTCTAGCCCAGACATGAAGATTCTCGTCATCGACACCGCCCTGGGTGCCTGCACCGTCGGGGTGTTCGAGGACGATCGGCCGCTGGCGGTGCGGTCCGAACCGATGGTCAAGGGCCATTCCGAGCGGATCGGTGGCTTCGTACGCGACGTGGTCGCAGAGGCCGGCGAGGCGCAGGGCGGGTTCGAGGCGCTGGACCGCATCGGTGTGACGGTCGGGCCCGGCTCGTTCACCGGACTGCGCGTCGGCCTGGCGTTTGCGCAGGGGCTGGGAGCGGCGCTGGGTATTCCAGTGGTCGGGGTCTCGACGCTGGCGGCGCTGGCACGGTCGAAACCCCCTGAGCCGACAGGCTCCATGGGCGTCGCCGCCGCGATCGACGCCCGGCGCGGGCAGGTCTACCTGCAAACCTTTCACGACGGCCTTGCGGACGAGCCTGCGCAGGCCTTGAGCGTGGACGCTGCGTGCGCCCTGTTGGTGAAATCGCCAGACCGTTTCGCGTGGTCCCTGGTCGGGAGCGGCGCGCCTCTGATTGTGGACACCCTGCCGCGCCTTTGGCCGATGACCTCGACGCTGTCGCGAGAGGCAACCGGGCCGATCGCCAATCCCACGGCAGAGGCCCTCGCCGCCCTGACCCTCGCCGCCGATCCGATCGATCACCCGCCAAGCCCGCTCTACCTGCGTGCGCCGGACGCCACGCCGCCGACCCGCCTGCCCGGTCAGGCGCGACCGCCACGACAACAGACGTGACCGGGACGACGATTCCCACCAACGACGGCTCCCTGGGTCTTGCGACCCCGGCCGACGCCGACACCCTGGCCGCCGTCCACGCCGAGGCATTCGACCATCCGTGGGACGCCGTCGCCATCGCGGACCTGCTGAGCCAGGCCGGAGTGTTCGGGATCGCGGTAAAGGGCGGCTTCATCCTGTGTCGTGTCGTGCTGGACGAGGCCGAGATCCTGACCCTGGCCGTTCGGCCCGGGGCCCGTCGACAGGGCCTCGCCCGGCAATTGACCCGTGCAGCAGGCGACGCGGCGCGGAGTCTGGGCGCAGATCGGCTGTTTCTTGAGGTGGCCGAGGACAATATGGCGGCACGCGGGCTGTACGCCGACGCCGGCTACGTCGAGACCGGGCGACGGCGGGCCTATTATGAGACCGCGCAGGGACGAACCGACGCACTCATTCTCGTTCTCAACTTGTGTGGCGACGCTTCCCACGACGCCCCAGTCGCCCTATCGTGAGCTCCATGGACCGTATCGAGAAACTCTGCGCCGACCGCGGCATGCGCATGACCGAACAGCGGCGCGTGATCGCGCGCGTCCTGTCCCACGCCGAGGATCACCCGGACGTCGAGGAACTGTATCGCCGCGCTTCGTCGATCGACCCCCATATCTCAATCGCCACCGTCTATCGCACCGTCCGCCTGTTCGAGGAGGCCGGGGTCGTCGAGAAGCACGATTTCGGCGACGGCCGATCGCGCTACGAAGAGGCTGGCGAGGATCACCACGACCATCTGATCGACACCCGTACCGGCGAGGTCATCGAATTCTTTGACGCCGAGATCGAGCGTCTGAAGGACGAGATCGCCCGGCGGCTCGGCTTCGAGCTGATCGGCCACAAGCTGGAACTCTATGGCAAGGCCATAGAGGGGGCCGAGCCCGAGGCCCGCGAGGGACTGGTCTTCAAGCGCCACGCTGCCCGCGTCGATCCCGGCTCCCTGTCCTGATCGGACCGGGTCACCGCGCCCAAACGTGGCATCCGGAGCCCAAACGGATTAAGAGCCGGCCATGACCGACACTCTCGTTCCGGCCACGGAGCGCGCGGCCGACCAGGCCGCCGCTTCGCCCGAGCCCAAACGCCTGTTCATCAAGACCTACGGCTGTCAGATGAACGTCTATGATTCCGAGCGCATGGCCGACGTCCTGCGCCCGCTGGGCTATGCGACCACGGATGCGCCCGAGGGGGCCGATTTCGTCATCCTGAACACCTGCCATATCCGCGAGAAGGCGGCCGAGAAGGTCTATTCCGAGCTCGGCAAGCTGAAACTGATGAAGCAGGACAAGGCGGCATCGGGCGGGGGCAACATGACCATCGCCGTCGCCGGCTGCGTCGCCCAGGCCGAGGGCGAGGAGATGATGCGCCGCCAGCCGGCCGTCGATCTGGTCGTCGGCCCCCAGGCCTATCACCAGCTGCCCGAACTGCTGACCCGCACGGCCCGCGCGCGGGGCGAAAGGATCGGCGCCGACTTTGCGCCCAACGCCAAGTTCGACGCCATGCCGGAAGTGCGCGGCGTCAACGGCCCGACCGCCTTTCTGACGGTGCAGGAAGGCTGCGACAAGTTCTGCACCTTCTGCGTGGTGCCTTATACGCGCGGCGCGGAATGGTCGCGGCCGGCCGCCGACATCCTGGCCGAGGCGCGCGGTCTGGCGGCCCAGGGGGTGCGCGAACTGACCCTGCTGGGCCAGAACGTCAACGCCTATGACGGAGTTGGCGAAGCTAGTGAATTTGGCGAGGTTGGCGTCTGGTCCCTGGCGCAATTGACGACGGCCCTGGCGACCATCCCGGGCATCGACCGCATCCGCTATACGACCAGCCACCCCAACGACATGGCCGACGACCTGATCGCCGCCCATGCGCAGAACCCCGCGCTGATGCCCTATCTGCACCTGCCCGTGCAGTCGGGGTCGGATCGCATCCTGCGGCTGATGAACCGCAAGCACGGTCGGGCGAAATACATCGAGCTGATCGGCCGCATCCGCGAAGCGCGCCCTGACATGGCGATCTCGGGCGACTTCATCGTCGGCTTCCCCGGCGAGACCGACCGGGATTTCGAGGACACGATGGATCTGGTCCGCCAGGTCCGGTACGCCTCGGCCTTCTCCTTCATGTACTCGCCCCGGCCGGGCACGCCGGCCTCGACCATGGCCGCGCCGGTTCCGGCCGAGGTCGCGCTCAAGCGCTTGCACGCGCTCCAGGCCCTGTTGCTGGAACAGCAGGCGACGTTCAACGCCTCCCAGGCCGGGCGGACGCTGGACGTCCTGTTCGAGAGGAAGGGCCGCCACGGGCGTCAGGCGATCGGCCGCTCGCCCTATCTGCAATCGGTTCACGTCGAGGACGCGGATCATCTGATCGGCCAGATCGTTCCGGTCCATATCGCCAGTGGCGAGCAGAACAGTTTGACGGGAATGCTTTTGACCAACGATCACGCGCTCAAGCAGCAAGCGACCGCGTCGCGCGCGATTGCGCCCTCGGCCGACAGGCCGAACTAGAATGGCGAGAGAGAGTGAGTTTCTGGCGTTGGAAGACGACGCCCTGCGCGCCGTCATCGGGCCCAACAGCCGCCACGTCGCCCTGATCGAGGACGCGTTCAAGGTGCTGATCGAGGCGCCGGGCGGCGGTATCTCCATCAACGGCGGCGCGCGGGACCGGGCCAACGCCAAACAGGTGATCGAGACCCTGGCCGATCGCGCCGAGAAGCGCGCCGAGGTCAATGAGGCCGACGTCCGCGCCGCCATCGGCACGGCCCGCACCGGCGTCACCGGCGGCGGACGCCGCGTCGATCCCATGGCCCTGCCCATCGGCAAGCGCGGCGCCATCGTGCCCAAGACGGACGCCCAGGCGCGGTATCTGGACGTCCTGGCCAACCATGAACTCAGCTTCGGCGTCGGGCCGGCGGGGACGGGCAAGACGTTTCTGGCCGCCGCCTATGGTGCCTCCCTGCTGCGGCGGGGGCAGGTGGATCGGCTGGTCATCACCCGGCCGGCGGTGGAGGCGGGCGAGAAGCTGGGCTTCCTGCCCGGCGATCTGAACGAGAAGGTCGATCCCTATCTGGCCCCGATCTGGGAGGCCCTGAACGACATCCTGGGGGCCGAGGACGTCCAGCGGCGGCGCGACAAGGGCGAGATCGAGGCCGCGCCGATCGCCTTCATGCGCGGCCGCACACTCAGCCATGCCTTCGTCATCGTGGACGAGGCCCAGAACACCAGCCGGTTACAGATGAAGATGGTCCTGACCCGGCTGGGCGAGGGCGCGCGGATGGTCGTCACCGGCGACCCGTCGCAGATCGACCTGCTCAACCCCCGCGATTCCGGCCTGGCCCACGCTCTGCGTATCCTGAAGGACGTCAAGGGTGTCGGGGTGCTGGAGTTCGCGGCCCAGGACGTGGTCCGTCACGCCATGGTCGAGCGGATCGTGCGCGCCTATGACGCCGACGCGGCGCAGGGGCGGCCCAGGCCCGATCTCGAAGCCCCGGGGCGCGCCTATGACGCCGACGCGGCGCAGGGGCGGCCCAGGCCCGATCTCGAAGCCCCGGCCAGCTGACGCTCGCGGCGATGATAGAGATCGAGATCGAAGCCGACGCCTGGACCGTGGCGCTGCCGGACGCGGAAGCGGTCGTTGAGCGAGCGGCGACGGCGGGGATGGGGTCGGTCGAGGGCGGCCTGGTCGTGCTGCTGACCGACGATGCGACGGTTCGCGATCTCAACGCCCGGTTCCGGGGCAAGGACCGACCGACCAATGTGCTGTCGTTTCCGGGCGGTGACATGCCCGCTTTCCCTGACTCTGGGCCGGACCAGCCCGTGCATCTGGGCGATATCGTCCTGGCGTTCGAGACCTGCCGCGACGAAGCGGAGGCGCAGGGGAAATCCCTGGCTAACCACCTGACCCATCTGGTCGTCCACGGCGTGCTGCACGTCCTCGGGCGCGATCACGAGGAGGAAGCGGAGGCCGAGGCGATGGAGGCCGAAGAGCGCACCCTGCTTGCCAGCCTGGGCGTCGCGGACCCATACAGCCTGCCTGATGACCACTGACACGACCGCAGATCCGACGCAGATCCCGCTCGACGCGCCCGCCGAGCCGCTCGACATCGACAACGGCAGCCAGGACCGGCGACGGCGCCTGATCGTCCGCTTCGGCCGGATCGGTCTGGCCCTTCTGGCCGGTGTCTTCGCGGCCCTGGCCCATCCGCCCTTCGGCATCCTGCCCGGACTGATCGGCTATCCCCTGCTGATGCTGCTCTGTGAGCGGTCGATGACGGCGCGGGGTGCCTTCTGGATGGGGTGGCTGGCGGGCTTCAGCTATTTCTTCATCGGCTGCTGGTGGGTGGCCGAGGCCTTCCTGGTCAATCCTGCCCAAGCCTGGATGGCCCCGTTCGCGGCCAGCCTGTTGCCGGCGGGCCTGGGGCTGTTCTGGGGCGCGGCCTGCGCCCTCTATCGACGATTTGCACCGATGGGTGTGGTGCGGGTGCTGTTGTTCGCAGCCCTGTTCTGCCTGTTCGAATGGCTGAGAGGGCATGTCCTGACCGGCTTTCCCTGGAACCCGACCGGGGCGACCTGGGCGGCAGGGTCGGCGGGGTCGCAGTTCGCCTCGGTCGCCGGTGTCTATGGATTGAGCCTGGTGACGGTGGCGGCCGTGGCGGCGTTCGGGCCGCTGGCCGGGCCGGGCCGCCGCGAGGCGCGGATCGGCGCGGCCTTCATCGGGGGGTTGGTTCTGGTCGCCCTGATCGTGTTCGGGTCCGTGCGGCTGTCGAACGCGCGGCTGGCCCTGACCGACACCCTCGTCCGCATCGTCCAGGCCGATGTGGCCCAGGAGTCGAAATGGACGCCGGAGGCCTATCAGGGGATCGTCGATCGCTATGTGAATCTGACCGCGAGGCCGGCATCGGCCCTGCCCGACGTGATCGTCTGGCCCGAAGGTGCCCTTCCGGCCAGCGCCAACACGGTTTTCGCGGCCGGGGCCCCCGAAGCCGACGCCATCGCCCGCGCCGTATCTCCGGGCCAGACCCTGTTGATCGGCCTGGCGCGCGGCGAGCCAGGACCAGCCGGCGGGCCCGACCGGTATTTCAACAGCCTGTTCGCCCTGAACGACGAAGGCGGCCCGGGACTGCGGGTTTCGGGGGTATACGATAAGTACCGGCTGGTGCCGTTCGGCGAGTATCTGCCACTCGGCGGCCTGATGAATGCCCTGGGCGTCCGCAGCCTGGTCCATATGCCCGCAGATTTCAGCGCAGGCGCGAAGCCGGCACCCATCGCCCTGCCCAATGCACCGACGGTGCAGCCCCTGATCTGTTACGAGAGCCTCTATCCCGGATTCACGCCGGGCGGGGCGGGGCGGCCGCGCTGGATCGTCAATGTGTCCAATGACGCCTGGTTCGGGCGCACCTCCGGCCCGTTCCAGCACCTGAACCTGGCCAGCTATCGCGCCATCGAAACCGGCCTGCCGGTCGTGCGGGCCACACCCACGGGAGTGTCGGCGATGATCGATCCCTGGGGACGCGTCGAGCAGGATCAGCGGTTGGAGCCTGGCGAGAGCGGCGTGATCGACGCTCGCCTGCCCGAGCCCGCAATGCCCACCCTGTATGGTCGGTTCGGGGACCTGGTCTTCTGGCTGATGATCGCGGGCGGCCTGCTGGTTCCGGGGCTTGGAGCCCTAAGGAGCCGTCGATGAAGGGAAAAAGGGGGCAGGACAGCCTTGATCGGCTGAAGACCGAGCATATCGACACCACGCTGGGATCGAGGTTGCGCAGGGTGCGCGAGGCAATGAATCTGAGCCGCCGGGAAGTTGCCGCCGCTCTCGATGTGTCGGAAACCCGGATCAAGAACTACGAGGACGGCCTGCGTATCCCGGCGTCCCGGCTGTGGCAGTTCTGCGGGCGGTACGGGCTGGACGTCACGCAGTTGTTCGCCGAACTGCCCCATCATGTGGGCCCACCGACCGAAGCCCTGTCAGCCACTGGCGTGGCCGAGACGGCTGCGGCGTTCGATCATGAGGCGGACGATGTTCTCAAGGCCATCGCCGCCGCCGCCGCCGATCTCGACCCGGCGGATCGCGCACTGGCCCTGGCGGCCTTGCGCGGCATGGGCATGCGAAAACTGAGGCATCCCTGAGCGCCTGAAATCGTGATTTCCGCCTTTGCGCTTGCGTCTACCCCCCCAGCGGAGCCGTATACGAAAAGTATGATGACAACCGCGTGCGAGCGGCGCATTGAAAACGCAGCACGATATGGCTGAACGGCAGGAAGACAATGGCTAGAGGTACGGGGGAAGACGGTCCGCATCCGGTAGACCGGCACGTGGGTCGCAGGGTCTGCGAGAAACGGATCAGCCTGGGATACAATCAGAGCGACCTGGGCCGCGCGCTCGGGCTGACGTTCCAGCAGATCCAGAAATACGAGAAGGGTGCCAACCGGATCTCGGCGTCCAAGCTCTGGGACATCGCCCGCTTCTTCAAGGTCGACATCGGCTATTTCTTCCAGGGCATCGCCCAGGGACAGCCGGGCGTGGCCGAGGACGGCGCGCCCGCCTTCGACCACGACTTCCCGTCGACCCGCTACTCGATCGAGATTTCGCGCCTGGCACCCCAGCTGTCGACCCGACAGCAGAAGCTGGCGCTGGACCTCATCCGCGAGATGGCCGACCGCCCCGACGCCGAAACGGCGTAGTCTTCGGCGGTTGCTGTGAGTGCCAGTGAGTAGTGCTAGTGAGCAAGGGGTGAGT
>NZ_JBIIAY010000046.1:0-23393 GCF_044239655.1 Brevundimonas sp. | reverse complement strand
ACGCTTCACCGGCGGCCTGAAGACCCTGGGGGATCAGGGTCTGGTCTACATCAACGGCTATCAGGCCCAGGGCATCACCACGACCTGCCCCGGCCATTCGACCGTCCTGACCGGCGCCTTTCCGACCCACACGGGCATCCCCACCAACGAGTGGATCGACCCCGCGACGGGTCAGGATGCCTATTGCCTGGCCGCGCCGAAGAATACGATCGCCGACGGCTCTGCGGGCGAGAACGGACCGGTCGGCCCCGACAACATGCGCGTCACCACCATGGCGGACTGGCTGAAGGCCGCGAGCCCGACCAGCCGCGTCTATGCCGTCTCGGGCAAGGATCGGGGTGCGATCACCCTGGCCGGTCACACGCCCGACGGCGCCTTCTGGCTGGCCGAAGGCTTCGGCATGACCACCTATCTCGAGCCGGGTCAGACGGCGGCGGAGCGCCTGGCTCCCATCGCCGAGTTCAACGCCGCCTATGTCTCGCACTTCAAGGCCACGCCGGTGACGCGCTGGACCGTGCGGCATCCCGCCTGTCTGGCCATGGCCGGAACATCGACGATCGGCGGCCAGACCTTCACGGCCGGACTGCCGCCGATGAACTATTCGCTGGAGAACTCTCCGGCACTGGACGAGACGACCCTGGCGGCCGCCGCCGACCTGCTGGACCGCCAGCAACTGGGGCGTCGTGGCGTCACCGATATGCTCGGCGTCAGTCTGTCGGGCACGGACAAGATCGGCCACGGCTATGGCACCCAGGGGCCGGAGATGTGCGAGCAGATGATGCGCCTGGACGCCGCGCTCGGCAACTTCCTGGGGCAACTGACCGAGGTTCCCGGTGGGGTGGTCGTCGTCCTGACGGCCGACCACGGCGGCTCGGACTTCCCCGAGCGGATGAGCGATCGGGGCGCGGTCGCGGGCCGGTACGACCCGACCCTGCTGCCCCGCATCAATGAAAAGCTGACGGCGCAGTTCAGCCTGACCGAGGCCCCGCTCTACAGCGCCGGGACCGGCTTCATCGTCGCCGACGCCCGGCGCGTGTCCCTGGCCGAACCGCTGCGCAGCCAGGTCATCGCCGCCGCTGTGCCGCTGTTGAACGCCGAGCCCAACATCGTCCTGGCCGTGGCGCGCGACACGCTGCTGGCCGAACCCATGCCGGCGCGGGACGCTGATCCCGAAGAGCTGACCGTGCGCGAACGTCTGCGCCTCAGCGCGGTGCAGGGCAGGGGGGCCGACATCCTGCGCGCCTATGCGCCGAACCTGACGTCCAGTGCGCGCATCGGCGGGTCGATCGCCAGCCACGGCTCGCCCTGGGACTATGACCGGCGCGTGCCGATCATCTTCTGGACGCCCGGAGGCCAGGCGCAGGAGCGGTTCTGGCCGATCCGCACCGTGGATATCGCCCCCAGCCTGGCGCATCTGGTCGGTCTGACGCCGCCCGCCGAGATCGATGGGCGGTGCCAGCATCTGTTCGACGAGACACCCTGTCCCGTCGCGCCGTGACGGATCGCTGACGCGTTACAGGACGTCACTTCTCGTTTCCGGCTTGAGCCCGGGCTTACGCCGTGCGCGTTTGGGGGGCAGAAGCGATTCCTGAGGAAACGCTTCCGTCAAACGGGACACAGATGAACAGAGCAAGACGCGGTCGCATCGTCGCGACCCTGGGGCCCGCCAGCCGCGCGCCCGGAATGGTGAAGCAACTGGCCCAGGCCGGGGTCGATGTCTTTCGCCTGAACTTCAGCCATGGCTCGCATGACGACCACGCCGCCGCCCTGAAGGCCGTGCGCGGAGCCGAGATGGCCCTGCAGCGTCCGCTGGGCGTGCTGGCCGATCTGCAAGGTCCCAAGCTGCGGCTCGGCCGGTTCGCCGACGTCGAGATCTCGGTCAAGCCCGGCCACACCATGCGGTTCGACCTCGACCCCACGCCCGGCGACGCGACGCGGGTGCAGATGCCGCATCCGGAGATCTTCAAGGCCCTGAGGAAGGGCATGCTTCTGTTGCTCGACGAC
Organism: Brevundimonas sp.; assembly: GCF_044239655.1. Classification (GTDB taxonomy): domain Bacteria; phylum Pseudomonadota; class Alphaproteobacteria; order Caulobacterales; family Caulobacteraceae; genus Brevundimonas. The sequence continues at coordinate 21,389 of NZ_JBIIAY010000046.1, read as the reverse complement.
GGCCGGGTCCGGCTGCGCGTCGGCGAACGGACCGACGAATGGGCTGACGTCACCGTCGAGAGCGGCTCCAAGCTCAGCGACCGCAAGGGCGTGGCGGTGCCGGAGGCGGTGATCCCGGTCTCGGCCCTGACGCCCAAGGACCGCGAGGACCTGGCCTTCGCCCTGAGGATCGGTGTCGATTGGGTCGCGCTCAGCTTCGTCCAGAAGGCCGAGGACATGGCCGAGCTGAAGCGGCTGGTAAACGGTCAGGCGGCCTGTCTGGCCAAGATCGAAAAGCCCCAGGCCCTGGCCGACCTGGGGGCCATCATGGACTATTCCGACGGCGTCATGGTCGCGCGCGGCGATCTGGGCGTCGAACTGGATCCCGAAGAGGTGCCGGTCGCCCAGAAGATGATCATCCGCGCCGCTCGCCAGCGCGGCATCCCGGTCATCGTCGCGACCCAGATGCTGGAATCGATGACCAGCGCCCCGGCTCCGACCCGGGCCGAGGCCTCGGACGTGGCCAATGCGGTGTACGAGGGTGCTGACGCCCTGATGCTGTCGGCCGAGACCGCGTCGGGCGACTATCCGCTGGAATCAGTCGGAATCATGAGCCGGATTATCGAGCGGGTGGAGAAGGACCCGCTCTGGCCCAGCCTGATGGACGCCGAACACGCGGGCATGGACGACATCGACGCCGACGCCCTGGTCGCGGCGGCGCGCAAGGCGGCCGAGGCCCAATCGACGGCCTGTATCGTGGTCTTCACCAGCCTGGGCGGCACGGCGCGGCGGATGTCGCGCGAACGGCCGCTGCAACCGGTTCTCGCCCTGACCCCCAACCCGAACACCGCGCGGCGTCTGGCGCTGGTCTGGGGGCTGGAGACCCGTCTGGGCAAGGACCCCGCCTCGCTGGAGGACGTCACCGATCTGGCCGTCGACAGCGCGGTCAAATTCGGGCTCGCCGAGCCCGGCCAGCGCATCCTGGTGCTCGCCGGAACGCCTTTCGGTGCGCCGGGGGCTGCGAATCTGCTGCGACTGGCCCATGCTCCGGCCAAGGCGGCGAAACGGTCGCGGAAAACCTGACGGGCGAATGATCAAGTATCTGGGGTCGAAGCGCGCGCTGCTGCCCCCGATCCTGGAGGCGGTGAACGCCATGCTGCCCGAGCGGGGCGTGGTCTGCGACCTGTTCTCCGGCACGGCCCGTGTAGGCCATGCGCTGAAGGGCCAGGGCCATCGGGTCTGGTCCAACGATCACAACGCCTATGCCCACGCCCTGGCCACCGCCTATGTCCAGGCGGACCGCGAGGTCTGGGCTGATCGGGCCGCCGTCGTGCTCGCCGATCTTGCCGCTACGACGCCCGAGCCGGGCTGGTTCACGAAAGCCTTCTGCGAGGACGCCCGTTTCTTCCATCCCGACAATGGCGCTCGCATCGATGCGATGCGCGACCGGATCGAGGCGATGGGGTTGGAGCCCGAACTCGAGGCCATCGCCCTCGTCTCCCTGATGGAGGCGGCGGACCGGGTGGATTCCACCGCCGGCGTCCACATGGCCTATATGAAATCCTGGGCCCCGCGGGCGCTGAAGCCGCTGACATTGCGGATGCCCGACCTTCAGCTGGCCGTGCCCGGCGATCCGTGCCGCGCCACCCACGCCGACGCCCTGGAAATCGCGGCCCAGTTCGACGGCGACCTCGTCTACCTCGATCCGCCGTACAATCAGCACTCCTACCTCGGCAACTACCACTGCTGGGAAAGCCTGGTGCTGTGGGACAGGCCCGAGACATACGGCATCGCCAACAAGCGGGTCGATGTGCGGACGAGGAAGAGCGCCTTCAACTCCAAACCCGGCATCGGCCCGGCGCTGGAGGCCGTCGTGGCGGCGATCCGGGCTCCCAATCTGATCGTGTCGTTCAATGACGAGGGCTATCTGTCGCGCGATCAGCTGGTCGCCATCCTGTCGTCGCGCGGCCATGTCCAGGTCGTCGAAATCGCCCGGCCTCGCTACGTCGGCGCCCGCATCGGCATTCACAGCCCCAAGGGCGAGAAGGTCGGCACGGTCGGGCGACTGAGGAACGTCGAATACCTGTTCGTGGTCACCGAACGGCCCGTCGAACTGCCGGTGGCGGCCTGACGGAACACAATCCGGCCCCAGTCCGTTACCCGACCTATGGAAGTCGTGAACGCCACCCCCGTCCGCCCGTCGCCTGAGCCGACCCTGTCGCAAGCGCTTCAGGCCTTGCCCGCCTGGGTCACGATCGCGGCCGGCGGCGTGGTCGCCGCCATCGTGGGGGCCATGCTGGGCGGCGCGCTGCACATCTAGATGCCCCCGGCCGGCACCGCCGCCGACCCCTCGGCCTCGGGATCGCCGGGCAGCCAGGCGACCCGGCCGTCGTAGATATCCTCGTTCAGGATGCCCTCTTCCTTGGCGACCAGCACGGGCACCAGCATCTGGCCCGTCACATTGGTGGCCGTGCGCATCATGTCGATGATCCGGTCGATGGCGACGATATAGCCGATCCCCTCCAGCGGCAGGCCCGCCGTGGACAGGGTCAGGGTCAGCATGACGATCGAGGTGCCCGGCACCCCCGCCGTGCCCAGCGACCCCAGCACCGCCGTCAGCCCGATCAGGACGTACTGGGTCAAGGTCAGGTCGATCTTGAAATACTGGGCGATGAAGATGGCGGCGATGGCCGGATAGATGGCCCCGCACCCGTCCATCTTGACGTTGGCCCCCAGCGGCACGGCGAAGGCCGCATAGGCCTGGGGAACGCCCAGCCGCTCGACCGTCTGGCGCAGGGTGATCGGCAGGGTTCCGAGCGAGGACGAGGTCGCGAACGCCGTCTGCTGCGCCGCGAACGCCCCCCGGAAGAAGGCGGTGACCTTCAGCCCGTGCAGCTTCAGCAGCCCCGAATAGACCACCAGGATGTGGAACAGGCAGGCCGCATAGATGGCCACGATGAACTTGATCAGCGGCAGCAGCGCCTCCCAGCCATAGCCCCCGACGACCGAGCCGATCAGGCCGAAGACCCCGAATGGCGTCAGCTGGATCACCCAACGGGTGATGCGGAAGATGATGGCCGCGCCTTCATCCACGAACCGCCGCGCCGTCGCCGCCCGTTCGCCCAGCGCCACCAGCGCCACCCCGACCAGGGCCGAGAAGAAGATGATCTGCAGCACCTTGCCTTCGCTAAGCGCCGCGAACGGATTGGTCGGCACGACGCCCAGCAGCACCTCGAGCGGGGTCGGGATCTCGCGGGGCTTGACCTCGCCCAGCGGCAGGTTGGCCAGCCCCATCCCCGGGTTGATCAGATGCCCGAAGGCGAATCCGACCAGCACGGCCAGCAAGGACGTGATCGCGAACCAGACGATGGTCCTGACCCCCAGCCGCACCGCACCAGCCCCTTCGCCCAGTTTGGCGATCGACGAAGCGATGGTGAAAAGCACCAGCGGCGCCACCACCATGCGGATCAGGTTCAGATACAGGTCGCCGATCGGCTGCAGCCAGACCTCGGCCTGTTCGCGCAGGATCAGCCCTGCGACGATGCCGAGCCCGAAGCCCACGGCCGTGCGGATCCACAGGGGGATGGCGAAGAAGCGGGCGATCATCGGCGGGTGCCTTTCGGGGGAGCGAAGGTTCGCGAAGGTGCGGCGCGTGGAGGGAATCCGCAACAGCGGGGGTGGCGAGAGGATCGGCAGGTCGTCATCAGAAAAATTCACGGCGGAAGGGGGTGGTGTCAGCCGTCCACGCCGAAACGCCCCGTCGGGCATCCACGCCTGAGCGCCCCGTCGGGATGCGCCCCGCGAGGTGGAGAGGAGACGTAGCGCAGACTGACGTCCGGAACCGATGATGTCCCCCCGCCTGAGAAGGGACGCTTGAATTTTCGACGTCAGCCTGCGCTCCGTCCGGTCGGTTCACGCAAGCGGACCGGATGTCGGGTTCCTTCGCCGGGACCGCGGGGACATTTTCCCACGGCTTTGTCCACCCGGTTCGCCCTCGACCGATCCTCAGCCTGCGACGGGCGAGGGCTACCAGACCCCCGGAACCTCCGGATTGGCTTCCGGAGCTATTCCCGCTCGACCGATCCCCGCCGCCGCTTCAGGCCTGGTACCAAGAGGCGCCTCCCCATGCGACGGGAACGGGTACACCTTACCACGGCGCGGAAGGGGGGTTGGTCGAAGGCGTCTGCCTGACGTCAGAATCGGTCGTATCGGCAGGCGGGGCAAGGGATTGGGTGCGGGGAGGTTCGCAACTTCAATGGCCCTTCTCCCCTTGCGGGAGAAGGTGGCAGCCGAAGGCTGACGGATGAGGGGTCACTCCGTCGGCGATGGTGCACGTCTGGAACTCGAAGCAGATTGCCAGGTGCGCGTGACCCCTCATCCGCCCCTCCGGGGCACCTTCTCCCACAAGGGGAGAAGGAGCGCCTAGTGCCCTCTGTTCAGCATCGCGAACACATGGGCATATTCCCCGCGCTCCGCCGCGCCTGACAGGAACTTCACCCGCTCGACCAGCACCTCGTCGTGGCCCGCCTCGAACAGGGCCAGGCTTTCGGCCGTGAATTCGTCGAGCGGCATGGAGCGGGGATCTTCCGCATGGCCGGGCATCAGGTCCGTGGCCACGCCGGGCGGGGCCCATTCTACGACCCGGACCGAGGTGTCCTTCAGCTGGTGACGCAGGGACTGGCTCCAGGAATGGATGGCCGCCTTGGTGGCGTTGTAGGTGGGCGTCGCGGCCAGGGGGACGAAGGCGAGGCCGGACGACACCGTCACCACGGTCGCTGATGGCTTGGTCAGCAGGTGCGGCAACAGGGCCGCCGTCAGCCGGATCGTGCCCAGCAGGTTGATACCGATCGTCTCCTCGACGATCGACAGGTCGAAGACGCCGCCGGACAGGGTTTCCGGCTTCATGATGCCGGCGTTGCTGACGACGACGTTCAGGTCGGGATGGTCGGCGATGACCTGGGCCGCGACGGTCTTGATGGCTTCGGGATCGGCGACGTCGAGGACGACATGGGCCATGCCGGGATTGGCGGCGACGACGGCTTCAGGCGGCGCGGCGCGGCGGCCGGCGATGATGACCTTCGCGCCCTTCGCATGCAGGGCTTCGGCGAACGCTCGGCCGATGCCGGTGCCGCCGCCGGTGATCAGGATGGTGTCGGATGCGGTGTTCATGGGAAATCTCCGGGGCTGGAACTGCGATGTCCGGCGATGTATGCCTGTCGCTCTCCATTGGAAAGTAGGCACCGGAACGTTCGGTACTTACCGGAAGGAAACCGATGTCTGCCCCTGCCTTTCAGCCCCGAACCGATTATCCAGAGGTCGATCCGCGCGTCGAGGCCCTGGTCAACGAGGTCATCGGCCGGGTCGCCGACAAATGGACGATGATCGTGCTGGATGTCCTGGCCGAGCACGGCGAACTGCGCTTCACCCGCATCGGCCAGCTGTCCGACGGCATCAGCCAGAAGATGCTGACCCAGACCCTGCGCCAGATGGAACGCGACGGCCTGGTGGTGCGGACCGTGCATCCCGTGGTCCCGCCCAAGGTCGAATACCGCCTGACCGACATGGGTTTCAGCCTGGCCGAGGCCTTCTGTGGCGTGTGGGGCTGGGCCGCCGAACACCTGGAGCGGATCGAGACGGCGCGGGCGCAGTTTGATGCGGCGAAGGTGGGGTAGGAGACGGTCGTCTCAAATCCCCGCCAACGCCCGCGTCACATAGAAATCCGCGAGCAACCCGTCGATCGCTTCTTCGACGTCGTCGAAATGGTCGATGAGGACGTCGCCGCCGAGGTCTTCGGGCGGGATGGGGGTGTAGCCCCAGGTGACGACGATACAGGGCATGTCGGCGGCGCGGGCGGCACCGACGTCGGGAGCGGCGTCGCCGATCATGATGGCCATCGACGGGTCGCCTCCGGCCAGGGTCACGGCCTCCTGAAGGTGGGCGGCGGCGGGCTTCTTCGCGCTGACCTTGTCGGGGCCGACGACGGCGGCGAAGTGGCGGGTCAGGTCGAGTTTGTTCAGCAGCAGTTCCGACAGGTCGGTCCGCTTGTTGGTGGCGACGACCAGCAGGGCGCCGCGTGCGCTCAGCGCCTCCAGCGTTTCGACACAGCCCTCGTACGGCTGCGAATGTTCGGCGATGTGTTCGATATAGTCGGCGATGAAGGCGTCATACAGGGCCGGGTCCCGCGCCTGTTCGACCGGCGCACCCGCCTGCTCGAAGCCGTGCTCCAGCAGGGGCCGCGCGCCCCCGCCAATCAGCTCGGCCGCCCCTTCCATCGGCACGGTCGGCAGGCCATGCTGGACCAGCATCCGGTTCAGCGTCCCGACCAGATCCCCGTGCGTCTCGACCAGTGTGCCGTCCAGGTCGAAGGCGATGGTCCAGCCCTCCAGGTCGCGTTCGGTCATGTTTCATCCTCTGTTCCCCCTCCCGCCGGGACAGGGATGGGGTTAAGTCGTACCGACTAGCCGCCGGACCGATTCATGACCACCCACCCCCAGCCTTCATCAAAGCGGGCCGCCATCATCCTCGCCGCCGGCCAGGGCACGCGGATGAAGTCCCCCCTGCCCAAGGTTCTGCATCCCGTCGGCCACCGCGCCATGCTGGACCACGCCATCGACGCGGCCGAGGCCCTGGGGTGCGAGCGGATCGTGGTGGTGGTCGGCAGCCACTCGCCGGAGGTGCGGGCCCATGTCGTCGCGCGTCTGGGCGAGGACGCCATCGCGGTGCAGGACCCGCCGCTGGGCACCGGCCATGCGGTGCGTGCCGCGCAAGGCGTGCTGGGTGATTTCGTCGGTCAGGTGGTCATCACCTATGGCGACGTGCCCTTGCTGAAGGCGGCGGACATCGAACCGGTCTTCGCGTCCCACGACGGCATCACCGTGATCGGGTTCGAGGCGCGGGATCCCGGTGCCTATGGCCGTCTGGTCATGGAGGGCGAAACCCTGGCCGCCATCACCGAGGCGAAGGAGGCGTCGCCGGATGTGTTGGCCATCACCACCTGCAACTCCGGCGTCATGGCCGCGCCGGTCGGCCTGTTGTTCGAGTTGCTGGCCGAGGTCACCAACGCCAATGCCAAGGGCGAATACTATCTGACCGACGTGGTCGAACTGGCCCGCAGGCGCGGAGCACCCACGCGGGTCACCATGGCGTCGGAAGACTCGGTCATGGGCGTCAACGCCCAGTCCGAACTGGCCCAGGCGGAGACCCTGTTCCAGTCGGTGCAGAGGGACGCCTTTCTCGCCGCCGGCGTCACCATGTCGGCCCCCGACACCGTCCATTTCGCCTGGGACACCCAGGTCGGGGCCGGCACGGTGATCGAGCCCTTCGTGGTCTTCGGCCCCGGCGCGGTGATCGAGGTCGGGGCCCGCATCAGGAGCTTCAGCCATATCGAAGGTGCCCGCGTCGCCACCGGTGCCGAGGTCGGCCCCTATGCCCGGCTGCGTCCCGGCGCGGACTTGGGGGAGGGGGTCAGGGTCGGCAATTTCGTCGAGGTCAAGAACGTCCGGATGGATGCGGGCGCCAAGGCCAATCACCTGTCCTATCTGGGCGACGGGTCGGTCGGGGCGGGGGCGAACATCGGCGCGGGCACGATCTTCTGCAACTACGACGGCTTCAACAAGGCGCGGACCGTGGTGGAGGCGGGGGCCTTTGTGGGATCGAACTCGGCCCTGGTCGCGCCCGTGACGATCGGTGCGGGCGCGATCGTCGGATCAGGCTCGGTGATCGTCGAGGATGTCCCCGCCGACGCCATGGCCCTGGCGCGCGGGCGTCAGGTCAACAAGGATGGAGCAGGGGCCGCGTTCCGGGACAAGGCCAGGGCGAATAAGGAGTCGCGAAAATGATCCCTCTCCCAGAGGGAGAGGGCTTGAGCGTCCAAGAGCGAAGCGATTGGAAACGCGAAAGGGTGAGGGGTTCTGCCTTCACTGGTTCGCACCGTAACCCCTCACCCTTTCGGCTTGCGCATCGCTGCGCTCCGCGAGCCTCAAGCCCTCTCCCGATGGGAGAGGGGACGGAGATGACATGAGCGACCTCCAGAAACGCCTCGCCGGTGAAGCCGCCGCGCTCCGTGTCGAGCCCGGCATGATCGTGGGGCTGGGCACCGGCTCGACCGCCGCCTGGTTCGTCAAGGCGCTGGCGGCGCGGGGGCTCAAGGATCTGCGCTGCGTGCCGACGTCGGAGAAGACGGCGGATCTCGCCCGCGAACTGGGGCTCACCCTGTCGACCCTGGACGACACGCCGAAGATCGATTTGACCGTGGACGGTGCCGACGAGATCGGCCCGGGCCTGACCCTGATCAAGGGCGGCGGGGCGGCCCTGTTGCGCGAGAAGCTGGTGTGGGAGGCGTCGCGGTCCTGCATCGTCATCGCCGACGCCGCCAAGGTCGTGCCGGTGCTGGGGGCATTTTCTCTGCCGATCGAGGTCGTCGCCTTTGGGCACAAGACCACTGCCAACCGTATCGCCGACGTCCTTCTGGACCACGAGATCGCCATGCCCGCGCGGCTGCGTCAGGCGGATCGGGCGCTGGTGCGGACCGACGGCGGCAACCTGATCTATGACGCGGCGTGCAAGGCGATCCACGATCCGGTCCGCCTGGCCGACGACCTGAAGCTGATCACCGGCGTGGTCGAACACGGGTTGTTCCTCGATCTGGCGGACGAGGCGATCATCGGCTTGGATTCCGGCGTGGATGTCCTACTTCCCTGAGCGATACCGCCTCCGCTTTCGTCATCCTCCGGCGAGCGGAGCGAGACCGGGGGACCCAGCGGCGCCGAAGGCGACCTGTTCAGGCAGGATGTCCGACGTCGTTGTCCGTGACAGTTTCGCGCTCCCGCGCGCCGCTGGGTCCCCCGGTCTGCGCCGCCAAGCGGCGGCTTGCCGGAGGATGACGAAAGCAGAATGAAAGCGCGACCGATGACCGACACCTACGACTACGACCTCTTCGTCATCGGCGCGGGCTCAGGCGGCGTTCGCGCGGCGCGGCTAACGGCGCTGGGCGGCAAGCGGGTGGCGATCGCGGAGGAGTTCCGGGTCGGGGGCACCTGCGTGATCCGGGGCTGCGTGCCGAAGAAATTCATGGTGATGGCCAGTGACTTCGCCCACCAGTTCCATACCGCCGAGGGCTATGGCTGGACGGTGGAGGCCAGCTTCGACTGGCCGAAATTCCTGGAGGCCAAGGATGTCGAGATCGCCCGTCTGTCGGGCATCTATGCGGCCAATCTGGGCAAGGCCGGTGTCGATCTGGTCCACGGGCGCGCGGTGCTCAAGGACGCCCACACGGTCGAGGTCACCCACCGCGACGGCGGCGAGCCCAGGACCTATACCGCCGAGAAGATCCTGATCGCCACCGGCGGTCGCCCCTGGATGCCCGAGGGCCTGTCCGGCATCGAACACGCCATCACCTCCGAAGAGGCCTTCCACCTGCCCGAACTGCCCAAGCGGATCATGATCGCGGGCGGCGGCTATATCGCGGTCGAGTTCGCGGGGATCTTTGCGGGCCTCGGAGTCGAGACCACCCTGATCTATCGCGGGCCCAACATCCTGCGCGGCTTCGACGACGACGTGCGCGCCCACCTGGCCGGCGAGATCGAGAAGCGCGGCATCAAGGTCATCCTGGGCTGCCAGCACAAGTCGATCGAGAAGACCGAGACGGGTCTGGTCAGCCACCTCGAGAACGGCATGACGCTGGAAACCGACGTCATCATGTTCGCCACCGGCCGCATCCCCTACGTCAAGGATCTGGGGCTCGAGACGGCCGGTGTCGATCTGAACGACAAGGGGGCCATCGTCGTCGATCAGCTGTCGAAGACCACTGCCGACAACATCTGGGCCATCGGCGACGTCACCGACCGGATGAACCTGACCCCCGTCGCGATCCGCGAGGCGGTGGCGTTTCACGAGACGGTCTACAAGAACAACCCCCAGCATTTCGACTATGAGGCCGTGGCCACGGCGGTCTTCTCGCAGCCGCCGGTCGGCGTTGTCGGCCTCAGCGAGAGCGAGGCGCGGCACTCCTGTTCGGCGGGGGTCGATGTCTATCTGACCCGGTTCCGGCCGATGAAGTACGCCTTCACAGGCTCCGACGAGCGCGTCCTGATGAAGCTGGTCGTCGATGCGGCGTCCCAGAAGGTCGTCGGCGTCCATATCGTCGGCCCCGAAGCCCCCGAGATGATCCAGCTGGCCGCCATCGCCGTGAAGGCTGGCCTGACCAAGGCCCAGTGGGACGCCACCTGCGCGGTCCACCCCACCATGGCCGAGGAACTGGTCACCCTGAAGGAGAAGCAGTCCCCGACGATGAGCGCGGGGTGACGAGGGTGAAGTTCCGCTACCAGCGGCAACGTGCGGAGTTTTATTGTCGGAACAGGCCTTCAGGACTATATCGCGCGGCATGAACAGTCGCTGGACCCCTGAATCCTGGAGATCGAAGCCCGTCGTGCATATGCCGACGGACTATCCGGACGCGCGCGCATTGACCGCCGTCGAAGACGAGCTGCGCGCCATGCCGCCGCTGGTCTTCGCCGGCGAGGCGCGGACCCTGACCGCCAAACTGGCCCAGGTGGAGGCCGGGGATGCCTTCCTGCTGCAGGGTGGGGATTGCGCAGAGAGCTTCAAGGAGTTCTCGACCGACAACATCCGGGACACCTTCCGCCTGATCCTGCAGATGGCGGTGGTCCTGACGTTCGCGGGCAGGAAGCCGGTGGTCAAGGTCGGCCGCATCGCCGGTCAGTTCGCCAAGCCGCGTTCGTCTCCGGTCGAGGAAATCGACGGCGTGACCCTGCCGTCGTACCGCGGCGACAACATCAACGGCTCGGCCTTCACGGCCGAAGATCGCATTCCCGATCCGCAGCGTCTGTTGAAGGCCTATAACCAGTCGGCCTCGACGCTGAACCTGCTGCGCGCCTTCGCCAGCGGCGGCTACGCGGACCTGTACAACATTCACCGCTGGACGCTGGGTTTCGCCGACAACGGCGCGGGGGCCCAGTACCGCGAGCTGGCCGACAAGATCACCGAGGCCCTGGCCTTTATGGAGGCCGTCGGCGTCACGCCGGAGACCCATCCCGACCTCAGCCGCGTCGAGGTCTTCACCTCGCACGAGGCCCTGTTGCTGAATGTCGAGAGCGCGCTGACGCGGCTGGACGGCGGGTCCGGCGAATGGTTCGACACCTCGGCCCATATGCTGTGGATCGGCGAGCGCACCCGCCAGCTGGACGGCGCGCACGTCGAGTTCATGCGCGGTATCAAGAACCCGATCGGCGTGAAGTGCGGCCCGACCATGGAGGCCGACGACATCCTGCGTCTCGCCGACGTCCTGAACCCCGATAACACGCCCGGTCGCCTGACCCTGATCGGCCGTTTCGGCGCGGACAAGGTGGGCAAGCGGCTGCCGGGCCTGATGAAGGCGGTCAAGGCGGCCGGGCGCAAGGTGGTGTGGTCGATCGACCCGATGCACGGCAACATCCTGAAGGCCGATAACGGCTACAAGACCCGGCCCTTCGACCGGATCATGAGCGAGGTCCGCACCTTCATCGACGTGGCCGAGGCCGAAGGGGTTCACCCCGGCGGCGTCCATCTGGAGATGACCGGCCAGAACGTCACCGAATGCCTGGGCGGGGCTACGGCCGTGACCGAGGACGACCTGTCCAGCCGCTATCACACCCACTGCGACCCGCGCCTGAATGCCGACCAGGCGCTGGAACTGGCCTTCCTGGTGGCCGAGCGGCTCAAGCTCGGGCGTCTGAACCAGTCGCGGGCGGCTTAAGTAAACAGAGAGGCCGCCCGGGCGATGGCGGCCTCGGCGTCGGCGCGGTCCGGCGTCTCGTCGTCGTCGCCATAGCCGAGCATGTCGCCGCCCCGCAGGCCCTGAACCCCCACGCCGTCAGGTCGTGGGATCACCGACACGCCGTTGTAGTACAGGCTGTAGCGCACCTCAGGCTGGGGCGGCAGCCAGGCGATCTGCCCCCGCACGGGAACCACGCTGTCGTCTCCGAACAGGGCTCGCGCACCGTATCCGGTGCAGTTGACGATGACCGGCTGGGGCAGGGTCGCCAGCTCGGCCGGTGCGTGGAAGGTCCGCGTCTCGATCCGTCCGCCTTCCCTGAGGAACTCGGTGGTCAGCCGTTCGGCCAGGTCGGCGACGTTGAACTGCATCTGGGTCATCCGCCGGGCCGAGGCGACGGGAAAGGGATGCTCGTCCGGGGTGAGCTGGCGCGAATACGGCACGATGTCACCCAGGACGTTGGGGTAGATCGCGAACCGGATCTCCTTGCGGCCCGTCTCAGGACGCGGCGCGGCGGCCGGCTTGGGCGGGCCGGCGGCGTCGGCGAGGATGTAGCGGTCCAGGAAGGAGACCGGCTCGCCCGGCAATCCGACATAGGTCTGGTGCCGCGCCCAGGACAGCCGCGCCATCCGTTCCCACAGGGTCGGGAAGCCGCCATCGACCCTGTCGGCATCGGCGATGCGCGAATCCGGCGTCCACATGCCCGAGGCCCGCGCCGACCGGCTTTCGGGCAGACGCTCGGACGCGTAGATCGTCACCTTCGCCCCGGCCCGCTGGAGCGTGATGGCCGTCGTGATGCCGATGGCCCCGCAGCCGATGACGGCGACCTCGCGCGTCCCGCCCTGCATCGCATAGGCCGCCGCGATCGCTGCCGAACCCCAGGACAGGGACCAGCCCGAACCGCCGTGGCCATAGTTGTGGACCACCCGCTTGTCGCCGACGGGTTCGACCTCGATCCGGGGCCCGGCCGCACGGAAGGGCCTGAGGCACACGGTCGTGCGGGTGATCAGCCGCGCATCCAGCCGCAATGGGGCGAGTGGAGCCGGGGCGAGAAACCGGGGGCGGGACGCTGCGAGGACCGGCGCCGAAGGGGCCGTCGAGGCACAGGCCGACAGCGCGCCGCTCAACCCCAGGCCACCCAGGCCCGACAACAGGACGCGTCGGCTGGTCTGGGCTGAAGGGGTCATGACGCCTCACGGATACGGTCAGCGAACCTAGCGTGACCCAATCCGCCTCGCCAGTGCCTGATCGAGGCCACAGGGGTTGTGGCGCGGCGACCGGCGCCTCAAATGCAGCGGCAAGCTTCAGGAACCCGCCATGCCCGACCAGATCGGCCGACCCGAGAATGACGATACGCCCGGCCGGGTCGCCTATCAGGGCGCGCCCGGGGCCTTCAGCCACGAGGCCTGCATGGCCCTGCGGCCCTGGGACATCGCCGTGCCGTTCGAGAGTTTCGATCTGGCGCTTGGGGCGCTGGCGTCCGGTGATTGCGACCTGGCCCTGATCCCGATCGAGAACTCGACCATCGGCGCGGTCGAGCCTGCCGCGACCCTGGTGCGAGAGGGCGGCTATGCGGTGCTGGCCGATGTCTGGCGTCCGATCCGCCACGCCCTGATGGCGCTGCCGGGCACCCGCCTGTCCGAGATCCGCACCATCGAAAGCCACCCGATCGCCCTGGACCAGTGCCGCGAGACGCTGGCCGGGTTTCACTGCGACATCGTCGTCGCCTTCGACACGGCGGGCGCGGCCCGCGACGTCGCCGAGGCCGGTGACAGCACCCGCGCGGCCCTCGCGCCGATGGCCGCCGCCGAGGCCTATGGGTTGGAGATTCTGCGCAACGATCTGCAGGATTCGCCGGACAACCGGACGCGTTTTGTGCTGCTGGCCCCTGCTCGGGGTTGACGGCGCACGATCATTGCGTGTCTTAAGGGCCGTTACCTGACCGGCAGATCGTCATGATCTGCATCTGGATTCGACCATGTCCCCGCTGCGCGCAACCGTTCTGACCCTTTCGACCCGTTCGCGCGCGGTTGCCTCCTTTTATTTCGGCGGCACCTATTACGGCTTTCGATACGCCGGCTGAGGCCTCGAGCGACACCGCTCCTGACAGCCTCGCCGGCGACCGCCCTGACCGGGGCGGCGGCGCACCCATTCGCCCATCATCGAAATTTCCGTATCGAAAGCCCCTCTTAAATGTCCGTCTCCATTCTCGAATCCGACAAAGCCCTCAAGCAGGCCCCCACCCATGAGCTCTGGCCTGACATGAATCCCGCCGAGATGACCCCTGAGCAGATGGCCCTGGCGGCCCTGCGCGACGAGATCAACCTGATCGACGACCAGTTGCTGGAGCTGTTCGAGCGCCGCCTCGCCGTCGCCGCCATGGTCGGCAAGGCCAAGGACGCCCCCCACGGCCCCCACACCAAGCTGCGGCCCGATCGCGAACAGACGGTTCAGGCGCGAATGTTGTCGCGTTGCGACCCGCAGAATGCCGAGGCGGTGTCCAGCTTGTGGCGCGAGATCGTCGGCTGGGGCCTGGCGCGCCAGGGCCAGCTTCAGGTCCAGGTCTGGGCCCCGACCGAGCCGACCCGCGCCTTCGACGGTGCCCGCCAGCGCTTCGGCATGGCCGCCGACATCCGCATGGTCCGCGACCCCCAGAAGGCGCTCGCCTTCGCCGCCGAGGGGCACGGCGTCGCCGTCCTGGCCATCAACAATGACGACGCCTGGTGGGTCGGCCTGCGCCGTGAGTGGTCGGGTCTGTCGGTGTTCGACGGCTTCGGCCTGGGCGGGGGCGAGCCCACGGCGCTGGCCGTCGGCAAGATCGATCCGCCGGCCCTGCCGACCGGTCGCCGCGTCATCGTCACCGCCGGTGGCGACGCCGGTGACGGCGGTGGTGCCCGCCGCTGGGGCCTGTCCACCCACCACGGATGGTCCCTGGCCCTCACGGACGCCGACCTGGCACCCGGCGAGGCCGAGGGCTGCGTCGGCGCCATCGGCTAAAGACAGGCGGGGGCAGCCATGTTCGAATGCCCGCCTGTACGCCCTGTCCTGACGCTGCACGGTCTGGTCCTGCGTCTGATCCTTCCCGTGGTTCTTGCGCTCTGTGCCCAGGCTGCCGCGGCGCAGGAGTACGACCGGCCGTGGTCGCGCGGTGGGCGCGTGCCGAGCGCCGAAGTCCGGTTGGAAGCACAGGACATGGCCATTGCTGCCGGGATTGCGTGTCGCGTGGGCCAGGCCCAGTTGCGAGGGCAGGATCGAGATGGTGCCAAACAGTACGAGGTTACCTGTCCGGCCGGTCCCGGCTATCTGCTTGTCGGAGGCGTGCCGCCAACGGCGCTTGACTGCCTGGCACTGGAGGCCTCGTTCCGATCCGGCGGATCGGGAAGCGCGCGTTGCCGGATTGCCGCCAACAGGGATGCAACCTCCGTCGTTGCGCGCCTCGCCGCTGAGGCGGGGATCGCCTGTCGGATCGACAATGGTGCGGTTCTTGGAAAGGCTGCCGATGGCCTCCTGTACGAAGTCGGTTGCGCGGGAGCTGACGGCTCTTGGCTGGAGCGATCGGGCGGTGGCTGGTCGATTACGCCCTGTCTCAAGGTCGTTGCCCAAAGTGGCACCTGCGCGCTGACGACAGCGAGTGAGCAGGCAACGACGCTGGGTTCACGAATCGCCGGCCGCGCCGACTGCGATGTTGTGCAGGCAGCCTATCGTGGAGCGGTGGCGGGAACTGATCTCTACGAGGCGCGGTGCGGATCGCGCGGTGGTGTCATGGTACGGTTCGACTCGAATGACAGACCAATGGCGATCTACGACTGCACCGAGGCGACCTGGATCGGCGGCGGGTGCAGGTTCTAGCGCTTGTCAGCACGCCATCGGCTGAGCCTGTCGCCGAGTTCATCATGACGCCTTGATCTGGCCTGATTTCACTACAAGTGTAGCGCCACACTTGTAGCGAGATCGGCCATGATTGAAACCCTGCCCCGACGCGAACGCGAGGTCTTCGAGACCCTGTGTCGTCTGGAGACCGCGACGGCGGCCGACGTCCGCGCCGCTCTATCAGACCCTCTCAGCGACTCGGCCGTCCGCACCATGCTGACGCGGCTGGAGGCCAAGGGGCTGGTCAGCCGGCAGGCGGGCGGGGCGGGGGTCGCGTTCAAGCCCGTCTCCCGACCCGACGACGTGGCCGAGGGCGTGCTGCGCCGGATGGTCGACACCTTCTTCGCAGGATCGGCGGCCAGCGCCGCGACGGCCCTTCTGGGGCTGGGCGACCGGCTGAGCGCCGAGGACGCCGCCGCACTCAAGGCCCTGATCGATACGGCTGAAGCCAAGAGCGGCGGGGAGGGGCGGTCGTGACCCTGTCGCTTCTGATCGGCCTGTTGTTGAAGTCCAGCCTGATCGCCGCCGCCGGTCTGGCCGTGGCCCACGGCGTGGCCCGGCGACCGACCGACCGTGTGCTGGCGCTGCGGGCGACCCTGATCCTGCTGCTGCTCCTGCCGGTGGCGATGGTGATCCTGCCGGCGCTGGCGCTCGATGTGCTTCCGGCGGCGCAATCCACGACGAGCCCGGTCGAACCCCTCTGGTCCGGCACGACGGCGGCGGTCGCAGGCGTCGCCCTGTCGGGAGACCTGCGCTGGCCGTCGGCGATCGTCATCGTCGGGTGGGTCTGGGTCGTCGGTGCCCTCATCATCACCGCGCGCGTTGTAGCCGGGGTCTGGACCCTGGCGGTCTGGACGCGACAGGCGCAGGCCGTGCGCTGTCCCGACTGGACGGCGGCCCTGACCCGGCTGGGCGGTCGTCGTCCGCCACGCCTGTCGGCCAGCCCACGCGTTGCTGGGCCGCTGAGCTGGGGTCTGTCGCCGGGTGCTATCCTGATCGATCGCGCGAGCCTGTCCGCACCGGATACGGCCGCCGCCATACTGTCCCACGAACTGGCGCATCTGAGGCGGCGCGACTGGCTGTTCCTGATGCTGTCGCGGCTGGCTCTGGCCCTGTTCTGGTTCAATCCCCTGGTGTGGAAGGTCGCCGCCGACCTGGCCTCAGCCTCCGAGGACGCCGCCGACGCCGAGGCCGTGCGTCATGTCGATCGCCACGCCTATGCCCGGACCCTGATCGGCCTCGCCGCCGTCCCCAACTCCCCCGTCGCGCTCGCCATGGCGGCCGACCCCCGCTCGCTCAAAAGAAGGATCAAACGCCTCATGACCGCCTCTCGCACCCCGCGCCGCCCCCTGGCCATCGGCCTGTCCATCGCCGCCCTGGTCGTCGTCGCGACGCCGCTCGCCGCCCTGGAACTGCACGACCGCGTCCCCGTCGCGCCGCTTCCCCCGGTCCCGCCGGTGGCTGTGTCGGCACCCCCGGCCGCCCCGATCGCAGGGCTGCCGGCCATGCTCCAGATTGCAGCGCCGCCGGCTCCGCCGGCTCCGCCCGCCCCGCCGGAGCTTCGCGACGGGATGGCCCCGCCTGCGCCACCCGCACCGCCGGCTGCGAACGGGGCCACACCGCCCGCGCCACCGGCCCCGCCCGCACCCCCGGCACCGCCTGCCGGTCACGGCCGCCACACCTGGGTCATCACCGAGAACGGTGTCAGCCGTCAGGCGACCCCGGCCGAGCGCGCCGAGTTCGCCCGTGTCCGGGTTCAGGCCCGGGAGGCTCGCGTTCACGCTCGCGCCGCGGCCGCCCAGGCCCGGGCCCAGGCGGCCCAGGCGCGCGTCCATGCCCGCGCCGCCGCGCCCCTGCGCGCTGACGCCCGGAGGCAGGCCGAGCATGTGCGCGAGATGGCCCGCACGGCGCGCCAACAGGCCATGCACGCCCGGACCAACGCTCGCGTTCACATGCGGGGCGGTGCCGACCAGATGCATCAGGGTGCCGAACAGATGCGCCGTGCCGCAGCCCAGCTGGAAGATCCCGCCTTCCGCGCCGAACAGATCGCCCGCGCCCAGGCGAACGGTCGGACGGTGACCGACGCCTAGCTTCAGGCCGCTGCGCCCCGTTTGCGCGCCCGTGCCGAGACGCTCGACCAGCGCGCCGCGCGCCTGGCGGCCGATGCCGACCGCCAGGACTGAAGCGCCGGTCTAGGCCGCGTCGACCAGCACGATCTCGCTGTCGTTGACGGCGGTGACCGTGATCGTGTCCTCGCCCGTGATGGCCAGTCCATCGCGGGCGTTGGCGCGCACGCCGTTGACCTCGATCGCGCCCACGGCCGGCACCAGATAGCCGCGTCGCGTCGTGCCCAGCGCATAGGTCGCGGTCTCACCGGCTCTCAGGGTCGCGGCCACCACCCGGGCGTCCGTGCGGATCGGCAGGGCGCCCCCTCCGGCTTCGCTGACATCGTCGTCGAAGCCGGACGCCAGCACCACGAACTGTCCCGCCCGGTCGCCCTTTGGAAAGGGTTTGGCCCCCCAGGCCGGCTTCTCGCCGCGCCGGGTCGGCTCGATCCAGATCTGGAAGATCCGGGTCAGGTCGGGCTCGGCATTGTATTCGGCATGGCGGATACCGGTCCCCGCGCTCATCACCTGCACGTCGCCCGCGACCGTGCGGCCCTTGTTTCCCAGGCTGTCCTCGTGGGTGATGGCTCCCTCACGGACATAGGTGATGATCTCCATGTCGGCATGGGGATGAGGCGGAAAGCCCGATCCGGCGGCGATCTCGTCGTCATTCCAGACCCGCAGATTGCCCCAGCTCATCCGCTTGGGATCGTAGTAGTTGGCGAAGGAAAAGTGATGCTTGGCGTTCAGCCAGCCGTGGTTCGCACCGCCCAGGCTGTCGAAAGGTCGAAGTTCGATCATGGTCTTGTCCCTGTCTTGATCTATGCGGCCGGCCGATGTCGGCGCCGCTGTGGCTTGAGGACAAGATAGCGATCGGTTTAGGTTCAGAAATAGAAACGGCCGAAACACACGGTTTCCGAAATCATGTCCAAGCTTCCCGACCTCGAAGCCCTCGCCATCTTCGCCCGCGTGGCGGAAACCCAGTCTTTCTCCGGGGCCGCCGAGGCGCTGGGCCTGTCGAAGGCGACGGTGTCCAAGGCGGTGACGCGGCTGGAACAGAGGCTGGGCACCACCCTGCTGCACCGGACCTCGCGCCGGTTCGCGCTGACCGATTCGGGCCGGACCCTGGCCGCCCGGGCCGCCCAGATGGTGCATGAGGCCGAAGAGGCCGAGGCCCAGGCCCTGGACCAGTCGATAACCCCGCGCGGGCTGGTGCGTCTGGCGGCCCCGATGTCGTTCGGCATGACCTATGTGGCGCCCGCCCTGCCGGACTTTCTGGCCCGCCACCCCGACGTGTCGATCGACCTGCATCTGTCGGACGAGACCGTCGATCTGGTGGGCGGCGGCTTCGACTGCGCGCTCAGGATCGCGGCTCTGCCCGATTCATCTCTGACGGCGCGGAAACTCAGGCCGATCCGGCGGCATCTGGTGGCCTCGCCGGACTATCTCGATCAGCGCGGGCGGCCCGCCCATCCCGACGACCTCTCGCGCCACGCCTGCCTCGGCTATGCCTATCTGCCGACGCCCAACACCTGGCGGTTCCGGCACGCGACGACGGGGGAGGAGGCCGTGGTGCGGCTGGCCGGCCCCTTGCGCGCTAACAATGCCGACGCCCTGACCGCCGCCCTGTGTGCCGGCCTCGGCATTGCCGAACAGCCCGAGTTCATCCACTGGCGCGACATCGCCGAGGGGCGGCTGAAGGTGATCCTGCCGGACTGGTCCCTGCCGGAGATCAACCTGCATCTGGTGGCGCCGGGGGGAGGGCCCCGGCCAGCCCGGGTCGCGGCCCTCATGGACCATCTGGCGGCCGTCTTCACGGCACCGCTCTGGCCCGGCGATGCGGTCGGGCGGCGCGCCCCGCTTGCCCCCGCGTCACGATTGGCCTAGCCCTCCGCGCCAAATCAATAATCAGAGGGCGCCTCGAATGTCGCTTGCATTGCTGTTTCCCGGTCAGGGCAGTCAGAGCCTGAAGATGGGCTGTCTGCTGGGGGACGCCTTTCCCGTCGCCCGCGAGGTCTTGGCCGAGGTCGACGAGGCCCTGGGCCAGAACCTGTCGCAGATCATGCGCGAGGGCCCCGAGGACCTCCTGACCCTGACGGAAAACGCCCAGCCGGCCCTGATGGCGGTGTCGATGGCGGCGATGCGGGTGCTGAAGACCGAGTTCGGCTTCGACGTGACCCAGGCGGCCTATGTCGCCGGCCATTCGCTCGGCGAGTATTCCGCCCTGTGCGCGGCCGGGTCGATCACCCTGACCGACGCCGCCCGCCTGCTGAAATTGCGTGGCCAGGCCATGCAGCGCGCCGTGCCGGTCGGCGTCGGCGGCATGGCCTCCCTGATCGGCCCCAAGACCGATCTGGTCCTGGCCGAGGCCGCTGCGGCAGCCGGATCGGAAGTCGGCACCTGCGTCGTCGCCAATGACAATGTCGGCGGCAATATCGTCATCTCGGGCGACAAGCCCGCCGTCGAGCGCGCTATCGAGAAGGCCAAGGAACTGGGGGCTCGCGCCATCCACCTGAACGTCTCGGCCCCCTTCCACTGCCCGCTGATGCAGCCCGCCGCCGACGAGATGGCCGGTGCCCTGGCCTCGGCCACGATCCTGGCACCCGCCGTTCCCCTGATCGCCAACGTCACCGCCAGCCCCCAGACCGATCCCGAGGTCATTCGCCGCCTGCTGGTCGAACAGGTTACCGGCCGCGTCCGCTGGCGCGAGAGTCTGAACTGGATGACGGGCGAGGGTGGCGTTACCCGTTTCGCCGAGGTTGGCTCGGGCAAGGTCCTGACCGGCATGGCCAAGCGCGGCGCGCCGGACGCGGAAGCCGTGGCGCTGAACACGGCGGAAGATCTGGAAGCGTTTGTGAAAAGTCTCTGATCTCCTTCTCCCCTTGCGGGAGAAGGTGGCAGGCGTAGCCTGACGGATGAGGGGTCATTCCGCTGTTGGACGGTGGCCTCTCGAACATTCACCGGAGAGGTCCGTGCGACCCCTCATCCGGCCCTCCGGGCCACCTTCTCCCGCAAGGGGAGAAGGAAGACAGTGGAGCCCCTTTGATGTTCAATCTCACCGGCAAGACCGCCCTCGTCACCGGCGCGACCGGCGGCATCGGCGGAGCCATCGCCCGCGCACTGCACGCCCAGGGGGCGACCGTCGTCCTGTCCGGCACGCGCGAGGCAGTCCTCGCCGAGATCAAGGCCGAACTGGGCGAGCGCGCTCATTTCGCCGTCGCCAACCTGTCCGACGCCGCCTCGGTCGATGGTCTGGTCGCCGCAGCAGAGGAGGCGGCCGGTGCCCCGCTCGACATCCTGGTCGCCAACGCCGGCATCACCAAGGACGGCCTGCTGATGCGGATGAAGGATGAGGACTTCCAGTCGGTCCTGGCTGTCAATCTCGAAAGCTATTTCCGGCTCAGCCGCGCCGCCATGAAGGGGATGATGAAGCGCCGCTCCGGCCGGATCATCGGCGTGACCTCGGTCGTCGGTGTCACCGGCAACCCCGGCCAGACCAACTATGCGGCATCCAAGGCCGGAATGATCGGCTTTTCCAAGTCCCTGGCCCAGGAGGTCGGATCGCGCGGCATCACCGTCAACTGCATCGCGCCCGGCTTCATCGCCTCGCCGATGACCGATGTGCTCAATGACGCCCAGCGCGAGACCATCCTCAAGAACATTCC
>NZ_JBIIAY010000243.1:0-23521 GCF_044239655.1 Brevundimonas sp. | reverse complement strand
AGCAACATTGCTGAAGGCACCAATCAATATTATACAGATGTTCGTGCTCGTAGTGCAGTAAGTGCTGGCACTGGTATTGCATATGATAGCTCAACCGGCGTTATTGCTGTAGACTCTACTATTGCAACAAAAACTTATACTGACGCTGCTGCCACAAGTGCCGCCAACAGTGCAGTTGCTGCCTTAGTTGATGCTGCACCAAGCACGTTGGATACTTTAAATGAGTTGGCTGCTGCCTTGGGTGACGATCCAAACTTTGCCACTACAATTACGTCAACTCTAGGTCAAAAATTCAATACAAATGATTTTGGCACCACATTTGATGGTCAATTGGCAGGTAAAACAACTACTAACATTGCTGAAGGCACAAACTTATATTACACCGCAGGTAGAGTTGCCACTGTGGTTGAAGCATATGGTTATGCGACTCAAGGTTATGTTGATTCAGCAATTAACACTATTGAATTGACACCTGGTCCTACAGGGCCTACTGGTGCTACTGGTCCTACTGGTGCAATTGGCTCAACTGGTGATACAGGTCCTGCTGGACCACAAGGTATCCAAGGTGTTGCAGGGCCTACTGGTGCTACTGGTCCTACTGGTGCAATTGGCTCAACTGGTGATACAGGTCCTACAGGTCCTGCTGGACCACAAGGTATCCAAGGTGTTGCAGGGCCTACTGGTCCTACAGGCCCTACTGGTGCTACTGGGCCTACAGGTCCACAAGGTATCCAGGGTGTTGCAGGTCCTACCGGACCACAAGGCGAACCTGGCACTACTATTACCAGCACAACTGATTTAGCAGAAGGCACCAACCTATACTTTACAACTGCTCGTGCTCGTGATGCATTCAGTGCAGGCACCAATATCACTATTGTAGATGGAGTTATTGCAGCTTCAGGCGGTGGCACCAGTTACACTGACGCCAATGCTCGCAGTGCAGTAACTAATGGAGCTGATCTTGCGGTTGATGGCAGCAATGCAGTTTATGTAAAAAGCATTCGCGATCAAACCACAGTGCTAGGTGAATTAGCGGCCACTCGCAACACTGCTTTTATTGATCCACTACCAAACTCAAGTGAAGTATCTGGAAACAATGGATTTGAAGCAATTAGTAGCCCGCCAGATGCTGCTGGACCAAAAGGATACACTTCAGGTTTTACAGCCACATACTATCACGGTGAAACCAGTGCTGGCAATCAAGGGGCTCCCAGTTTTACATTGCGAACAAGTGCAGGCACCAATGCCCTGGGTGGAGCAGCAGTTCCTGCAACCACAACATTAGGCAGTTTCAACTTTAACGGTCATAGTGGCACAGACTTTGCCAGTAGAGTAGGCACGCAAAACGGCGGTGGTGGCAATCTTGCATTGAATCCATTACAATTGCAAGGCTTTGCCAATCAGACATTTGCAGAAAGCACTATTACTATACCAACTACTGCCACTCTTCAAAGTAGTCTCTCAATTGCCGCAGTAGTAAGTAGTGGTTCAGGTGTGTTTACCAATACCAGTGCAGATGTTCGTCAATATGATGTAGTGCGTGTGACAGGCACACTAACTGGCACCATGACTTTTCCTGGATATGTTTCTAGCAACATTTATTATGTGCGAG
Organism: Brevundimonas sp.; assembly: GCF_044239655.1. Taxonomy (GTDB): domain Bacteria; phylum Pseudomonadota; class Alphaproteobacteria; order Caulobacterales; family Caulobacteraceae; genus Brevundimonas. The sequence goes on along the minus strand of NZ_JBIIAY010000243.1, from coordinate 21,909 downwards.
CAGGTGCCAACCCAACAACTACATTTACTCTTGCTGCTGAACAGGATGGTGAACCTATTGCAACCACTGCTGGCACAACAACTGGGTTGACATTTTTTAGGCATCGTAGTATTATTACATTTGCAGCACAAACAACTGCTCCGTTTGGCTTTGCTTCAAAAGTCACGGTTGCAGGTATTACACCCACAGGCTATAATGGCACACATCGTGCTGTGTTTGGCACAACTACACAAGTGGGTTACGGCAACTATCACACAGGCACCACTCAAACTGTAGCAGGCACAGTAAGCATTTATAATGTCACTGCTGGTGGCAGTGGTTTCCGTATTCGTGGCTTTGCTGACAACACCAGTTATAATGCCACAAACCGCATTAACTTTTTAAATCATACAGCAGCCGCAGCCACATATCGCACTGACTCGTTTATAGTTCAGGGTGGCACTAACACATTCAACTACATGACATTGAATGCTGCTGCTGCAACTTTTAACACAGGCAGTTTGGTATTAAAAGACCTGGGCAACACAGTGACTTATGCCACACTTGACAGCGTCAAAGCACAGTTTAACAGACCAGTGCAGTTGCCTAATTACACCGCAGTGGCATTGAGAGCCGTTACGGGTGCTGTGGGTTATATGGCTGCTGTCAATGATAACCAAGGCAAGTTGGCCTATTACAATACAACCAGTGCTGCTTGGTTATATATTGCTGATGATGCAGCAGTTTAAAGGAGAACTTGATGAGAAAATTACCTGAACGCGGAAGCAGAACAGCTAAGAATCGTAAACGTCCACCTAAAAAGTAGTATAACGCTAAATAGCTAGTGAAAATAACTAATGCGTTTGATGCATGTATAGCTACAACACCTGCTGAGGTGAGAGCTATACATGCACTACAGCAACAAATAAAACAACAACGAATTCGAGAAGTTGAAACAATACTACTAAAGGAACTGGAGAAATGTCGCAGATTGATAGCACAGAAGCAAGATTAAACACACATGAGCAAATTTGTGCTGAACGCTACAAAGGAATTGAAACACGTATGGACAATATTGAAACACGTATGGATTCAATCAGTGCTGACGTTAAAGATCTTAAAGTCACTAACGATCGGCAGTTCAATGAAATTAAAAGTATGCTGGGCAATGCCAAAGATGAAAAGTTCAAAACCATGGTTGCTTCTACTGCCACAGTGATAGTAGCACTTTTAGGTATGCTGGGATATGTGGTCACACACTTGCCAAAATAAATGCCTAAATTAGAAGATTACGATGACACTATGCATCCGCTGTCTGCTCATGCTCAAGCAAGCCTTGCTACTCGTAATGAAAACATCAGTCGCAGTGATTCTACTACCAACGATGTTGCTGTTGCTGTTGCTGCCACAGCCCACGCAGGTGCTGTCACTGCTAGTCAGGGTGTTAGCAGTGAAATAGCTAACACCAATACTGACTGGGTCAACAACAAGTGGCGCCCAGTATCTGGTTGGGTATATCTTGTTATTTGCGTATTTGATTTTATACTGGCTCCTGTGTTATGGAGCATTATACAAGCCCAAGCACATGGGGTTGTTAGCACACAATGGCAACCACTGAGTCTGCAAGGTGGTGGCCTAATACACGTTAGCTTTGGTGCTCTATTGGGCATTACAAGTTGGGGCCGAACAAAAGAAAAAGTAGCCGATAAGGCCTAAACAGCCAGATAAAAGTTGCATAACTACAATTATGCAACAAGATACTTGGACCCACACTGTTACACGAGCTGAATATGGCACTAATGGTGCGCTAGGTAGCCCACGTGCATGGCTACGCCGTGCGTATGATACACCTACAATAGACGATACCACATTCCAACCTGGTAGTTTAACACCATTAGAAATTTCAGTTGCTGGAATTTGGTATAAACAGCCAGATGGTTATGGATTGCCTATCACAGGCATGCATCGTGAACTGTTTAGATACTTTAAAATTCCTGAGCCTGATCGTATATTACAACGTAGTTCACGAGCAGCTGACCGCACACCATTATTGCCTGCTATTGGCGTGTGTGCCGCAGTGCCCATGCATGAAATAACGGCATGGATAAAAGTTTATCGGGAACATGGCGCCACATTTGTTTGGTGGAATGCGCCAGTTAATAATGCTATGCGAGCAGTAGATCCACTTGCAGGTCGACGTCCGCGTCGTCAATTGGATCATGCACAAGTATATCAAATGTTAGATGCAGGCAAAGATAGAAAAGAAATTTCCAAGTTATTGGACTTTCCTACAGAAAACATTGATTATGTGATCAAGAAATGGCGTGCAGGCTTGCCGCTGTATGAGAAGTTTCAAAAGCCTAGAATTGATGCCAAGGCCCTGATGAAAGATTTTCGTGGCGGTGCTACACCAAAACAACTGGCTGACCAATACAACACTGCCTTGGCCTATGTGTATAAACTAATTAAAATTCAGAAAGACTTAGAATGTCTAGACCCAAACCAACTTTAATTGCCAGTCACCGAGAAGGTGACATTATGTATGAAGTATGCGAAGCAGATGCTGTGTATGCTGTGCTGTATCAAGGTCGGCCTATTATGATGAGAACACACAACCCTAATCTGCGTTACCAAGGCTACAAGTATGGTAGAGCAAGTTTTCCTGGACCAGGACATGCTATCAATCTAGCACAACGATTGAATGCAGCTCACAATACAGAAGACTTCACAGTAAGTGCTCTAACCTTAGGTAGAACCATTGAACTTGAATAAAACGCAATGTCATTGCAAACTGCTAGTAGCAATTTGGTAGTTTCAGATAATTTTTGTCAATCTGTTATAATAACAGAAATGGACACACAAACTTTGGGCTTCATTCATAAATAATCTTATGCAGCTGGTGCAATGCCAGTGCAAGCATAGAATCTGTCAAGTAGGCGCTGGAGAGCTACCCTACCGGGCCCTATGCGATAACTGCGGCTTGGATCCCCTGATCAAGGATTTACCTAAAGTAATGTTTTACTTTCAAAAGAGCACTTTTATTTTTGCAGTTTTTTCCGCCATAAAGTGCTTGCTTTTGTGTTACGAGATAAGTATAATAACAACATAAGCAGAGATCCTATGTTGCTTAGGAAACTCATAAAATGGAATTTGTAGAACAACAATACGCAGTAGTGAACCAAGTTGCTGGTGTCAGCAAAAATGGTGGTTCAATGATCACCGTGAACATGCGTGGTATAACAGATAATAAACATTATCACACTTATGTGGTCAAGACATACAAGAACAGTAAAAAATGGCAAGCAATTACAGAACGTCCGGCCCAGGGCCATATTGTGTATTTTAGTAACGGAAAACTGTCAGCAGCAAACCAAATTGATGCAGACTCAAAGCCAGAGATCCTTGTGAGTGCGCCTACTGTGGACATTCATGCAGTAGTTGATGAAGTGCATGGTCTTGCTCCCCGAAAGCGTAAACCTACACGAGCAGAGATCCTAAATGACTTTAAACAATTAGAAACAAAGATCATGGATCTGTTTGATTAATTGGCTAAATGTTATCTAACAGATATCATATATACTAATACAATACTCACACAAAACAATTATTAACTAACACACAAGGTTGGCCCACCGGATACAGGGGCTGTGGAAAAATCCAGGGTGATAGCTGGAGCACGAGACATGTTGAGAACGAACCCCATAGGGTGTAAATTGACATAGTATGAATTGTTAGCATACGAAAACACTGCGCTATAAAAACTTAAACACAAGGGACGAGGTTTAAGGTAGCATGAGAAATCATGTGATATCGTTATAGGTTGGGAAAGGACAGAACCCATTAGCATTACAGTGTCAAAACAAATACCTATACCAGAGACAGGTGCGGATGACGGGAAATCTTCAACTGAGACGGGACTTTAGTAGTCCCGTCTTGGCTAAGAATCTAGGAAATGATCTATTATGTTTCATACTAAACACTATAAGTTTTCGTGTTTACTACAACATATAAATTGATACCAAAAAAAGTTAGGGATATAACAACAACGAGTTGATAAACGAGTTGGTTATATCTCTTTAGGAGATACGCAGTAGATCCTAAAACAACAAAGCAATTTGATAAATGACATACTATGACTACAACAAATGGATAACGGTATCTACTACTGACGTATGTTATAGCACCCTAGCAGTAGCTACTCAGCACATCTACGCAATAATTACTATAGCAACAGCAATTTAAAGGAGTTATCAAATGGAACATACAATCATCACTAAACGCAAGCCGGGCCGTCCAAAGTTAGCCAACTCATTAAGCAATACAGAACGTCAACGTCGTTGGAGACTGCGTCAAAAAGAACGCAATGCTCAAATGTATAGTTTGTTGGTTCGGTTACTAAGTGAACGCAATATTAAAGCCTAAGTTCTACAGTAGTTGTAGCTGGGCTTATTGAGTCTGGTGTAAGTAACTTTGCAACCAAAAGATACCACAAGTTGATTTTGGTTGCTGTATGTGTGATTTACATAATATAATAGAAACTCTGTGGAGTTTCCGACCCTGAGCCTAAAAAACTCAGGGTTTCTTTTGACTATAAATACAGCACCTAACTACCTTAGGACTGTTTGTGTTACAGTAAAACGCACAGGAGCCAACTGCCAGTTACCGCCAAGTAACAAAGTGTTGGACTAAATACTTTGCAACGACAAACTGATAATAGGCGTTGTGACAATTATCTCCTGTTTAGAAACACCTCATGCTGTGAAGCACAGGTGTTTCGCCTTTTGTGCTAAATAACTGTATAGGAGATTGGCTGATATGAAAACACAACCTAACCGGGTGCTACACCCACCACACCCCACCACTTATGTGCAAATGGAGATCCTGGGTGAGCATGTAGATATTCAATGGTATCCAGAATCTATGATGAATGGGAACTACGGTAGTTGTCATACCGAAGATCGTGAAATACGAATCCGCAATAGTCTGGCTGCGCAACAGTGCTTAGATACACTCTTACACGAAGTTAATCATTACATTAGCGAGCGTTGTAACATTGATTTGACAGAGCATCAGGTGCATATATTGGGCATGGCCTGGGCCAATATATTTCAAGCAAACCCTGAACTGCTGGGCTTTATTGCTGAAAGGACCACAGAAGAAGATGAACGCAGAGTCAAACGATAAACCCTACAATAAACCTGGACCACAAACTGGACACACTGTTGAGATTGTCAAGCTGGGCATTGTGGTTGGTCGCAACAAGATTGCAGTGCCACCTGATGAAGTAGAGCATCAAGCCAGTTTAGGCTGCACTGATAGAGAAATAGCAAACTATTTTGGTGTCAAAGAAGACACGCTGCGGCGCCATTTTGCGGATTTTCTTGCAAAAGGCCGATACAACCTTAAAACTAGTTTACGTCAAGCACAACTCAGAGTAGCACTAGATGGCAATCCCACCATGCTGATTTGGCTGGGCAAAAATATATTACAACAAAACGATGCTGGTTCTGCCAGTGATGAAGTTCGTGCGCTACCCTGGACTGATGAAATGGATGATGTTGTAGAAGATGAAGAAGATTTGAATGAAACCACCAATGAAGATACAGAATAATGAAACTTACCAGCTAAACGCACAAGTAACCTGGCTTGAGCCAGATCTTGTGCAGCTAAAGTTTGTCACTGTGGATCAAGGACTACGCGGCGCCGAAACACGCAATCTCAGCTATTTTATGACGCCAGCTGAACTGATGCTGTTGGCTGATTACATCAATGACTGCTTGTGCAGATAAAGGAACTCTGATGAAAAACGTAATTTATACACCTGACGCAAACCCAGCTGTTTACTGTGAACTACACTCTGATGCTGCCGTAACTGCATTAGCCGAGTCTGGCATTGCCTACAGCGTTGAACAAGAAAATACAGCAGCTGAATGCATTTCATGTATGCGGTTGGATAGTCAAATAGCAATTTTTGTTGCAAACTCTATTATAAACAACGCTGCTGAGTAATGGCTCTTAGTGTAAAGCAACAATTAATCGCAGAAAGCAAAAGCCGCTTTAGAGTTGTGCTGGCTGGGCGTCGTGGTGGCAAAACATTCCTGGCCATGCGTGAAGTATGTCGCTTTGCAAGTAAACCCAACAGTATTGTGTGGATGCTGGCCAATAGCCGTCAACAGATTAAGAGCTTAGTGTGGACCAAGTTAAAAAAGAAACTGAGCAAACTCAATTGGATTCTGTCAACCAATGAAAGTGAACTCAGTATAATTCTTAAGAACAACAGCTTGATCTGTTTAAAAAGTGCAGAGCAAGGTGATAACTTGCGTGGTGAAAGCCTAGACTTTGTGTGTATAGATGAGTTTTGTGACATTGATTTAGACGAGATCTTTCATCAGATTATTCGTCCTGCACTCAGTGACAAGAAAGGACATGCACTGTTCACCGGCACACCTAAAGCAGGCAATCAAGCTGCACGTGACTTGTATGACAATCATTTAACTAAAAAGAATTGGGCCAGTTTTAGTTACAGCACAGCCGAAGGTGGCTTTGTTGATGAGGAAGAAATTGAACAAGCACGACAGGATCTTAGTCCCAAAGTGTTTAGTCAAGAATATCTAGCAAACTGGGAAAACTTTGCTGGAGTTATTTTTGGAGACTTTGGCTCACACAACATTCGTGAAGTGCGCAAGCCTGGTCCAAATGAACCCATATTGGTGGGCATGGACTTTAACGTTACGCCAATGAGTGTAGTGTTGGGTCGACAAATACCAAATGGCGTTGAGATTTATGATGAGATCTACCTTGAGAATTCAAACACCACAGAGATCATCTCTGAGATACGTAGTCGCTATCCTGCCAATCCTATTGTGGTATTTCCAGACCCAGCTGGTGTGCAACGTAAAAGTAGTGCTGGTGGCAACACTGACATCAAGTTACTAGAGATAGCAGGCTTTCAAACACGATATCACCGCCAGCATCCGTTAGTGCGTGATCGTATCAACAGTGGCAACAGTTTGTTCTTTCTGCGTGAGGATGGTAGCACTCGTTTCTACATTGATCCCAGCTGTAAGAAAACTATTGCTTGTTTAAAGAACTGGGCCTACAAGCCAGACACAATGACTCCAGATAAGAACTCTGGATTTGACCACGGATGCGATGCGCTGACATATATGTTGCAATTCTTATATCCAATCAACAAAACTGTAGCAGCAAGTGCGCCACAAAGATTTGGACACAGCCTTGCTAAATAAAACAATATAAAAGGACCCATATTATGGATCAAATAATTTCTACTGACTATGCCAGCGCAGCAGGCAGCAACACAATCTATAATAGACATCGTGCAAGATGGGCGTTTCTGTTAGATAGTTACATGGGCGGCATGCAGTATCAGAATGGCAGCTACCTAACTCGCTATCAATTGGAGACAGAAGCTGAATACGCTGCACGTCTACAAATTACACCGCTAGACAATCAAGTGCGCAGTATCATTGCCACTTACATCAGCTTTTTGTTTAGAGTGAACCCTACACGTGACTTGGGCAGCTTAGAATCTGAAATCACTGTGGGAGACTTCTTAAAAGACTGCGATTGGGAAGGACGTGACTTAGATGCGTTCATGAAGCAGGCAGCAATTTACGCCAACATTTTTGGACATACCTGGATTGTAATGAGCAAGCCAGATGTAGGTGCTATTACAAGAGCAGATGAAATTGCAGCAGGCGTGCGTCCATATTTAAACATGATGACTCCACTAGTGGTTACTGATTGGAAATGGACACGCAAACTTAATGGCAGTTATGAACTCAGCTATCTAAAATATGTAGAAGATTCAAACGGTAGTGTCAGTGTTATCAAAGAATGGACACCTACAACTGTTGTTACAACTACTGTGAATCACGAAGGTGAAACCATTACTGACCGTCTTGAAGAACTTAACGGATTGGGCCGTGTGCCAGCTGTTTGCTTGTATGCACACACATCAAGCGTTCGTGGATTAGGTCTTAGCACAGTGAATGACATTGCTGACACACAGCGTCTGATTTACAATTTAACCAGTGAAGCAGAACAAGGCATTCGTTTAGGCTCACACCCTAGCTTGGTGGCCACAGCTGATACCAACGTGGGTTCTGGTGCTGGTGCGCTAATTCACATGCCACAAAACTTAGATCCTGCTCTCAAGCCATACGTGCTAGAGTTTACAGGACAAGAAGTAAGTTCAGTTTACACAGCTATCACTAACCTGGTCAGCAGTATTGACAAAATGGCCAACACAGGCAGCATCCGTGCAACAGAATCACAAGTGATGAGTGGCGTCAGCCGGGAAGTAGAGTTTCAATTGCTAAATGCACGTCTAAGCGAACAAGCTGACAACATTGAATTGGCTGAAGAACAACTATGGAAACTGTTTGCTGAGTATCAAGGTCAAATCTGGACAGGCGAAATCAAATATCCAGACAGTTTTGCAGTGCGTGACACAGACAACGAATTAGACCAAAAGTTACGTGCATACGGCACAGTTGCTACGCCTGCATTTAGAACAGCCATTGAGCATGAAATTGCTGAACTGTTGGATCTAGACTTAGAAGAAACTGTAGTAGCTGAGTTGGAAGCGCATCCAGTGACCACTGTGTCTGATCGTAGTGCTCATATTCAAACTATGATCATGGAAGGTTACACAGATGCAGAAATCTTAGTAATACATGCTGAAATCTCACAAGCTGACATTACAGCAGCCAAACAAGATCTGTTGAATTTAAGCAATAACGGAACCAACGCAGCAGATCAGGACTAAATAGATTACTGATATCATAGAGATATCACCTTAACCCACTCCCCAAGGAGGCGAGCTTACAATGAGCGATACAAACATTGGCAATGCTGAGACTACTGAGGTCTCAACTGAAACTACAACTCAGGTAGACAAATCTTATTCACAACGCGAAGTTGATGACATGATGGCACGTATGAAGTCCAGCCTAAGCAAGAAATTGCTGAAGCCATATGAAGACTTAGGCGATCCAGAAGTTATCCGTAATGTGCTGACCACTCACCAACAACGTGAGCAAGAGACTGCACTCAAGCGTGGCGAATTTGATCGAGTGATGAGTGAATTTGGCTCCAAGAAGGATGCTGAAATTCAGAAACGAGACGCGATTATTCGTGAGTTCAAAGTGGAACAACCACTGTTGAGTTTGGCTTCGCAGTATCGTAGCGTGAATCCTGAGCAGGTCAAGCAGTTGCTTAAACCAGCTGTAAGATTGAATGCTGAAGGTGAAGTAGAAGTGATTGACACCAAAACCGGTAGCGTCAGGTATGACGACTCAGGATCTCCACTAAGCGTGGACAAATATGTCAAAGAGTTCTTGGATGCCAATCCGCACTTTACTTCAGCAACACCCGCTACCACAAATACGCAAAGCAATGTAAACAACAGCGGCACTGGTGCCATTGATTTGAAGTCATTGGATTTGACTCGTCCCGAGCATCGCAAAATTTATGCCGAAGCAAGACGCAACGGCCGCATCTAATTTAAAGGTAAAATAAAATGGCTTTCAATACAGCATATGACTTAGCTGGCTTCATGGTTAACACCAAAGCAGCAGCAGTTTACGCCGCACAAGAATCTTCATTGTTCTTGGGTGGTTTAATGATTCCACAAATTCAGGTTCCTGCAGGTTCCATCGCAGCACAGTTGCCACTAATGGGCGCTGTAACAGCACAAAAGTTGACAAGCGCCTCTCACGACGCTGATGACTTCAACGCTTTAGGTATCACTAGCACAAACAAAGTAATCACCAGCAACATCTACGCTGCTCGTGACGTTGTTCGTGACCTGGGTGGTATTGACCCTAACGAATTGGGCCGTGTGTTGGGTAATGCAGTTAGTGCAGCATTCGACAAAGACTGTGTTGCCGCTATGAGTGGCTTGACATCTAGTGCTGACACAGGCACATTGACAGTTAACGCAATTTTTGACGCAGTTGCTCAGATCCGCGGTGCTGGTGAAACAGGTCAGTTGTATGGCATCCTTGGTGCTGCTGCTGCTGCTGAACTGATGAAAGTTGTTGGCTCACAAGCCTACGCTGGTTCTAACGCACAAAACGAAGCCCTGTTGAACGGTTTCATTGGTCAAATTGGTGGTGTTCGTTTCTACCAAAGCGCATTTGCAACAGCCGCTGTTTCTGGCGTGACTGGTTTCAAAGGTGCAATCTTTGGTGTTGATGCATTCCGTATCGCTATGTTCAAGAACGTTGATCTTGAAGTTGCTCGCCGTGCAGCCGCTGTTGGTAACGACATTGTTGCCAGCTTGCACGCTGGTGTTGGCATTGTTGACGCTGCTCGCGGTGTCAAGCTAGTTGACGCAGCTTAATAGTTAAGGAGCAATCACGATGACTTTCATTATTTCTGGTGCAACTTTTAGAAGTTTTGCCACCTATCAAGATGTAGTTGATCGTGATCAGCGCCTATTTGAAGCTAACGAGGGGCTTGATGATGCTACCGTTGAGGATATGTTGATTCGCACTAGTCAACGTATCCTGTCTAAGATCCGTGCTACAGATTGGTGGAGAGATTACCAATTCAAGCGCAATCCAGGCTTAAACAACGATGTGCGTCGAGTTCCAGAAGTTAATGCTTTGTTAATTAAGAGTCGCCAAAATGATTTCACAGATTTATGTGTATATCAAGCAATGGAGGAATACATTCTTCCTAAAGTTGCAGATTTTGGCAATGAGGCTAGTGCAGAACGTCAGAAGATTCTGTTTTATACAGAAAAGAATTCTGCACTATTCCGTGAGTTAATTGAAGCAGGTGACTGGTATGATTTTGATGGTGACAATGTAATTGAAACCACAGAAAAACAACCTGTCAAGCTGAACCTGGTGCGTATTCGATGAGAACAGAACTATTGGCCTATCTCTCAGCAAACTTGTCTGGCACAATCAAATGTGCTAGCGAGTTGCCCTGGGCGCAAGGCGATATTGTGCTATATCGTCAGAATATGAAACGTGTTTATCTTGATGAACCACAGACTTCGCAAGAAGCATTTGTTGAAACGTTAGGAGCTCTGGACCTTGCTAGAACAACTACCACAGTAAATGGATATCTTGCTGTAGATGCTAAGAATAAACCCGCTGATTTAGAATCAGCATTGGTAATTATTAAGAATGCAAAAGATATGAGTAGCATGTCAAATGTTTTTAGAAAAGAATTTGACTACTCTACTGAGATTGACAAAGATGTCATGATTTATACTTTCGAGTATAGATTCTCAACAATCAATTAAGGAAACGAACATGGCGTATATTAACGCAACAACACAACAAAATTGGGTTAAACTTGTTCTTATTAAGTATGATGCAACTGCTCACGCAACATTGACAGGTAGTGATTTCTACTCTGCCGTTGATGCTGGCACAGGTGCTCTAACATTAGTAAGCGGTGCAATCGAATTAACCGGGTTACAAGACGTAACCATCAACAACGCTAACGGTTCATTCCGTTGGAAAACATTGAGCCAACAAGGTGAGAGCGTTATCACCACTGTTTCTACAAACAGCCTAAGCGGCAACTTTGTATTGGATCCAGCATTGTTCTTCGGAACAACTCCAGGCACCAACACAACTATTGCAACTGGTGGTATTTTTGGTTACAGTAACAACCGCATTCAGGTGGCATTTATGGTTGCTCCATCGGGTGCAACTATAAGTCAAACTCCTGACAACTACTTGATCATGGGCAATGGTTTCGTATCTAGCTTGGCACCAAAAGTGTCTGCTGATAGCCCAGTTTGGGTATCGCCTGTTACAATTGAAGTCAACGGTGACTATACATTGGCAGCTATCGCTTAATCAATCACAAGTTGAACAAGCAAAAGAGGATCTCAGGGTCCTCTTTTTTTTATGACTAAATAAAGTATCACCTTAGGAGGTAGATATGATTTTTGATAAGTTAGAGCTGCACGATATTTTAAAGAGCATGGAAGCTGAAGCTGCCAAAACAATCTCTGAACTAAAATGCGCTCGTAAAGATTTAGAACAAACAGACGCAAGACTGCGTTTCGTTCTAAGTGCTATTCATTACCTAAAAGATAAGATTGGAAAATAAGATATGGACATCGCAAAAGTAGCAAAAAAACCCGAATTACTAAAAATGGTTCTCGATGATGAAAAGATCGTCAAAGAGTATGGGGAACCTATTGAGTTTTATATGTATGATAGTGTTGATATCCATACATACTTTGACTTTTATCGTGCTCAGCAAGATCAGAGCGGCACACAACTAAATGCGTTAATGAGAAAGATTATTGTCAGTGTGGATGGCAAGCCAGTTATTGGTGATGAAGAAATGCTACCCATTGATATTGTATTTGAGGCCTTGATTAAGATCAATGAAAACTTGGGAAAGTCAAAGACCAAGCCATCGACAGCTCAGACTGGCAATCAGTAAAATTGATTACCATTGGGGCATTGGCTAAACACTATGGACTGCTGCCAAGTGAAGTGTCGAGTCGTGCCACAACATTTGATTTAATGGTCTATGATGTGTCTATGACTTGGGAACGACATCAGCAGGATAAGGCAGACGGTAAAAATACTATGCCACAACTAAGCGAAGAAGAATTGCTTAAACTTGTAAGGAAATCATAATATGGCGGGCGAAATCGTAAAAAGATTAAATCGGATACAGCAAGTATTAGATCCAAAGACTTTGGCACAAGAAGCCTATAAAGTCTTTAAGGACAATACTGCCATTGATACTGGCAACGCCCGCCGTAATACACGACTACAAGGCGATGAGATACACGCCGCGTATCCATATGCTAAACGATTAGATCAAGGCTGGAGTGATCAATTCCCAGAGGGTATGACCAAACCAACTAAAAAGCATATTAGTGATTATATTAAAAAAGAGTTAGGAAAATAAGATATGGCTAAGACAATTGAAGAAGTTATAATCAAGACCCGGGTAGAAGGTGCCAATGATGTTAATGGTCTTAAGAAAAGTATCAATGACTTAAAATCAGATATTGCTGGTGCTGGCCAGGTTGGTGGAGCATTTGGTAATACATTAAATGGTATCATTGGCAAGTTAGGTCCCTTAGGTTTTGCCGCAGCCGCAGCCGGCACTGCCATTGCGGGATTAGCAATGACAACCTTAAATTCAGTAGATGCTTTAAGTGATTTATCAGATGCTACTGGTATCAATGCCAGTTCGTTATTGAATTTTAAACAAAGTTTAGTCCAGGCTGGTGGTAATCTTGACACATTTGAAAAGTTTGCCTCTAAGTTGAGTGTGTCCATTGGTGAGGCTGCTGATGGCAATGAAGCGTATAAAAAATCCTTTAGAGAATTAGGTGTTAATACGGTTGATGTTAACGGCCAGTTAAGAAATAGTCAAGTTATACTTGAGGAAACTATTGCAGCTTTGGCCAAAATTGAGGATCCAGCAACAAGGGCCAGGATCGCTGTGTCACTTATGGGTAAAGAGGCGTCGAAAATTGATTGGTCAAAAGTATCTGCTGGTAAAGATGCTTTTACTGATGACCAGATCGCCCAATTGAACAAATATAATGATCAACTTAAAAAACTAAGAGAAACAATTGATAGAGAATTGATTAAGGCGTTTGGAAACTTGGCTGACGCAATCAATAACGGTGGATGGGTTGAAACGTTAGCAGCCGGCGTGGAAGAAATGGGTAAGTTAATCAGTCTGATTCCAGGATTGGGTAAAGTGTCTGACTTAGTTGATAAGGCTCGTATGGAACGCTTGGGCAATCGAGCCGGTGGTGGCAGAGGTGGCCAGGGCGGTCCAACTGCTCAGGAACTTGCAGACTTTAATAAGATACAAACTGGCGAAGGTGGCACTGCTGGTAAGTTGGGTGAAGCGGCCGAGTTAGCCAGCATTAAGCGTATCCAGGATGCCAAAGCAGCCTATAGTTTAAGTATGGCTCTTATGACTCGTGATGAGCAAGTTAAGATTGCGGCTCAGACAACTGCTGAAATTGCTAAGATTACCTCTGAAGTAAATGCCAATGAACAATTAAAAGGTCCCGAAGGTGCTAAACAACGTGAGGCTGAAATTGCCGCAAGATCAAATGCTGCCCTGGCAAAAGGTGCTGTGGAACTTTATAATATTGAACAGCGTGTTACTGATCAGATCAGAGCATCAAATCTCAGTTATAATCAATTGGTTGAAAATTTCAGCAGAGGCAACATTGAATCTGCCAATCAATTGACCATTCAGACTCGCAGCATTGGTCTTGGTCAAGACGCTGCTGAACTGTATCAACAGCAAGAAGCTATTCTAACAAGAAGTCGTTTGCAAGTGATTGCCTTACAGCAAGAAGCAGAAAAAATTAAATTAACATTAGGCATTGATCCAACAGCAGAAGAAAGATTGTTAAAGAATGCTCAGGCTATTAGATATGTTAAAGAACAAACTGATGTAGCTATCGCTACCAACAAGAGCTATGTGTCTGGCCTGCAAGAGCTACGCAGCAGCGAAGCAGCTTATCAGTTTGCATTGGGTTTAACAAATCAAGCACAGCTGAATGCAATCACTGCCAAAGGTGCAATGATTGGATTGACAGCAACTGAGAATGAAAAAATTATAAATGCAATCAAATTGCAAAAAGATTTGGCCATTGCTCAGAAGCTGCAAGAAGAACAAAGCAAATTGGGCAGAAAAGACGGTGAGTTAGTGCCTATCAAACCTGAACGCATTGCTGAAATTAAAAAGCAAATTGGTGAATTTTATGACGAACAGGGCAAGCAAACACAAGAACAAATTAATAAGAGTCGAGAGTTTGGAATTGGATGGGAACAGGCTTATAAACAGTATGCTGAAAATGCTACCAATGCAGCTGAACAGGCACGTTCCATGTTCTCAACAGTTACTCGTGGCATTGAAGATGTTATTGTAAATTTTGTTAAGACTGGTAAGTTAAGTTTCAAAGACTTTGCCAACAGCGTGATTGAACAATTCGTTCGCATTCAAGCACAGCAATTGGCATTAGGCATATTTGGTGGTAGCGGTGCACAAAGCGTCATTGGATCTATGTTAGGATTCCCAGGTCGAGCCAAAGGTGGTCCAGTTGACAGCAATACGCCATACATGGTAGGTGAAGTAGGTCCTGAATTGTTTGTGCCTCGCACAGCAGGAACAATTGTGCCAAATAACCAGTTAGGTGGTGGTGGTTCCAATGTTACATACAACATCAATGCAGTAGATGCATCCAGCTTTAGACAGTTGGTTGCTAGTGATCCGGAGTTTTTGTATGCGGTTACCGAGAAGGGCCGCAGCTCAATTCCAAATAGAAGATAAGGATATTAGATATGGCTTCATTTCAATGGGTATTTGACAACGCTGAATCAATCAGCGTAAACAAGCGACCAATAGTTAGTCAAACTATTGCACGTGATCAACGTGTGCGCAGTATCAGTCGCGGAGGTGCCGTTTGGCGTTTTACTGTAAAGATGCCAACTGGTATGCGTTGGAGCGACAATCGTGGTTACATTGAAGATATTGACACTGTGAATTTGCTAAAGGCTGAAACTGTTAGTTTTCCAAGCACAGGTTATGATTGGTATACTGGTTACAGAGGTGCAGCTACTTCTACAGCAACTATGACTTTTAAATATAATGCAGCACAAGCAGCCAGTGACACAACCAAGTTTGAATTGGGAAATATGCCAGGCGCAGTAGGTTCAGCACTGTTTAAAGCAGGTGATCTGATTCAACCAGGCAGCAGCAAGTATGTTTACATGGTCAGAGAATTGGTAACCAAAGGCAGCAGTCCAACTCAATTGGTAGGCGTGCATAGAAGTATCTTAGAAACACCTAGCGATACTGCTGTCACAATGAAAGTTGGCAATGCAGTCAGCTGGAGTGTGATCTGTGTGGAATGCCCAACCTGGACCATTGTTGAAAGAGACATTGTGGCCTGGAACGGTGACTTTTTGTTTTACGAGGTGCTGTAATGGCTGGATCATTAAATTTAAGTTCGTTTGGCAGCGTCAAGCAAAGTTTGTTCATTAAAATGGTGATCCCAGACTACGGCACATTGCGTATGAGTAATCATGATGTGCCTTATAGTCTTGTAGAAAGTGACGGCACTTATGTGTATAGTCCAATGGGTGCGCTGCTGGCAGTTAGTGAATTCAACAATGAATTGCGACCAAGTCAAAATGATATCACTATCAGTCTTGCAGCAATTGATCAAGCGTTTATTTCAGGCATGATGGGCTATGCAATCAAAGGCAGTGAAGTTGTAATTACTCGTGTGTTTTTCAATGCCAACACAGGAGTTGCATTGAACATTGCTGGTAATCCCAGTGCAAGGTTTGTTGGTATCATTGCCAACTACAGTTTCAATGATGAATACAATCAGTTCAGCCAAACTGCTTCGACCACAATCAGCGTAAGTTGCAGCAGCATTGTGAGTGTGTTAGCGCAAAAGATTGCTGGTCAATTCACCAACAACGCAGAGAGAAAATACAATTTTAAAGGCAGCTTTGTGACTGCCACTATTCCAGGTGGCACAGGTTTTCAGTTTCGTGTGCTGACAACCAACACTAATGGCGCTATTGCTACCATTGGTGATATTATTGCTGGTTCTGGTTATACTAACGGAACTTACACCAGCAGAACTTTAATAAATATCACTGGCAGTGGCGTTAACGGTGTCATTACTGTAATAGTGGCAGGCGGAGTAGTTACAAGCGTAACTGTTACCACACCTGGCACAGGTTATAGAGCTGATGACGCTGGATTCAGTCGTGTAGCTGCAATTGCAACAAGCAATTTTGATTTTGGTAAACCATTGGCAACAGCATGATAAGAGCAGCAACACTTGAAGACGTAGAACAAACATTTGAATTATTAAAATCATTTGCAACTGCAAGTCTTGTAAATTATTCTGATTGGGCCGAAGCGGATGCTATTGGTGCAGTGGTAATTCTCAAACATCTAATAGTGAATCATTATCTCATGGTGGCTGAACATGATGGTAAAATTGTTGGCATGATTGGTGCCATGGTTGAACAAGATCCTTGGATCAGTTCTAAGAAACGTATGCGTGAGCTGTTTTGGTGGGTAGAGCCAGCATTTAGACGTAGTCGTATAAGTGCTGAACTGTTTGTAAAATGGCAAACAGACTGTGAGCGATTTATCCGAGATAAATTAGTGGATACTGTAAGTTTATCCACCCAACCTGGTAGCAGCGACATTGATTTGTCCAAGCGTGGTTGGAGATGTGTGGAAAGTCATTGGATTAAGGAATAAGATATGGCAAGTTTTTTGACAGCGGCTGCTGCCGCAATTGGAAGTTCAAGCATTGGAAGTGCCCTGGTTCGTATCCTGGTTGCTTATGGTGTTAGTAGATTAATCAACAAATCAACAGGACAAGACAATGGTGCTGGCGCAGTAGATCAGGGTGTGCGTTTGCAAGCTGCACCCGACACTACAAATCCTATTCCCTTGTTGTATGGTAGTGCATATTTTGGTGGTAAGATTACAGATGCACAGTTAACAGATGCAAACAAAACCATGTGGTATTGCTTGACCTTAAGTGAAGTGCCTACTGCTGTAACAACTAGACTCAGTGATGGTGCTACAATTACTACCTCTGTAGATGAAATTTATTGGAACAGCCAACGAGTGTATTTCAAATCTGACGGCGTCACAATTGATTACCTGGTAAATCAGGACGGTATTGTAGACACCAGCCCAAGAGATCTTGTTAAAATTTATTTGTATAGAAGTGGCAGTGCTACTCCTATGCTGCCAAGTGATTTAGGTGCATACATCAGTCCATTACCAGCTGTGCCCGGTGATGCTCGTTCGCTGTTTCCAGCCTGGGACAACACTTTTAGAATGGTAGGATTGACTTTTGCGCTGGTCAAAGTTAGTTACAACAGAGACAAAGGTATCACTGGCTTGCCTGAGCTACAGTTTAAAGTCAGCAACAACTTGTTCAAGCCTGGTGATGCAATTTATTCTTTCTTGACAAATCCAATTAGCGGTGCAGGATTATCAGCAGCTGAAATTGACACAGCAAGTCTAATTGCATTGAATGACTATGCGGATGACGAAGTAAATTACATTGACGAAACAGATGGCTTGACATATCAACTGGGTGACCGTTATCAAATTAACGGTGTTGTCAATCCAGGTCGTAATGTGTTAGACAATTTGACCAGTTTAGCCAACAACTGTGGTGCGTTTGTCAACTACGATATTGCACGTGGTTTATGGGGTGTCAAAATCAATAGAGACGCTGCAACTGCCCTGACTTTTGATGACAGCAACATTATCTCTGGTATTGATCTTACAGGCACTGCATTAGACAACATGTATAACAGTGTTATTGTGGAGTTCCCACATAGACAGTTACGAGATCAAATTGATACAATTCGCATTGACTTGCCTGATGAATTCCGCAACACTAATGAACCTGACAATGTGTTGAACATTCGTCTTGATCTGCTGAATGAGCCACTGCAAGCACGTTCGCTTGCATACTTGGAACTGTATCAGAACCGCATGGACCGTGTGATCACGTTTACCACTGACTACAGTAAGATCAATGCAGAAGCAGGTGATGTTATCACCATCACCAACAGCATCTATGGCTTTGTAAATCAACCATTCAAAATTGTGCGTGTGCGTGAGATTGAATCAGAAGCAGGTGGTATTGCTGTTGAAATCACAGCACAAGAATATGATGCCACAATGTATACTGCTGGTGGACAACCTCGCCGCCCACGTGTGCCAAGTGTGCCTATTGACATTCCTGACATTGCAGTAATTGGCACACCAGCAGCGCCTACTGTTGTGCAATTGAACAATGTAGCTGTGCCTGCCCTGGACATTACAGGGTTAACGCCTGCTGGTATTGTTGACCGCTTTGAATTTTGGTATAGCACGGATGCAGGTGTAACTTACAAAGTGTTAGGCAGTCGTAGCAACAGTAATGGTAGTCCATACAATCAGAATACCAGCTTGACATTTAGAGCTGCCAGCTTGCCTGCTGGTTCATACTTGTTCAAAGTGCGTGGTGGTAATGAAAATGCATTTGGTGACTTTAGTCCAGCCAGCACCACAGTTGTTTGGGCACCTGTGCAAGTTACTGACCAAGTTACTGACACTACCACAATTGGTGGGTCAATGAGTGATCTAATTGGTCCTCTTGCAATGGGTGCTGTGGCCTACTTTGCTTATCAAGCACTGTATCCAGAAATTATGAAAGCACTTGGTGACAGTGCCCTGGGTGAAATTTTTGGTATCCCAACCAGTGCTGTGCAAGAGATGAAAAATGCTGCTGGCAACTTCAAATTGATTCAAGTTGGCGATAGCATTCAAACACCATACAACAACGACACAATCACATTTGTTGCTGGTGATGGTATTGAAATTACAGCCGTTGCCGATGATGGCATTATTACGATTAGTGGTAAAAAAGCGACAAACACTACATTAGGTGTTGTTAGACCCGATGGCACTACTATTACGGTTGATGCTAATGGTGTAATTAGTGCCGAATGCTCGTGTGCAAGCACTGGGGGCGGTGGTGCTGTAGATCCTACGACTGGCGAAACCCTGGCTTGTGCTGCCAAGCCATTACCAAAACCCATTGTGTCCCAAATGGCTAAATTCAACGTAAGTTTAAGTGGCTATACTGCAACTGACGCAACTTGGAATGTAACCAACGCCAGATTAGGCGTAAGCGGAACATCTTTTCCATATAAAATTAATGGTGTTGAATCAATTCTAACTCACGAATATGCTATATTAGCAACTTCTGCTCTTAAAGATGTTGTATTTAAAGGGTCGTTTGCCAATGGAATTGTAGCTAATCATACTTTATATGACGACACTGCTGGACTTATTAGTGAAATAAAGTATAGATCAGCAAGTATAACCTCTACAAATACAACAAACACTAGACGCATCAGACCATATTATGCAATGTGCAATTACGATTCCACCAAAACATTAGAACAACAAACTTGGACAAATTGGTTTAATGCTGCGGGTTTGAATGTTACACATAGTGGTATTGATACCAATTATTGGGGCGCCACAACCTGGTCTGCTGGCATATCAATGCTTCCACCTTTATACGATCTTGAAACTATTACACCTGGTTCTCCGGTAACATACAATGATAGCCCAATTCGTTTAAATTCATGCAACCTAGTTATTTTTGGTTTTGCATTTAGTGAAAACGGAGATAATGCCAACCTACCTTTTGAGATACCATTTAATGGTAGGACCATCTTTGCTAAAGGACTTAATACTTTAAATTATGTATATCCTGGAACTAGCGGAACACCAACTATTGCTACCTGGACTGACGCTGGTATGAGTAATTGGGTCATGATGCGAGTAATGCAACGCAAAGTGATCTTATAACCTGGTAAATAAACATAGAACCTTGCACTGCCCAGAGGCAGTGCATTGTATCCCTTAGGAGAAAAACATGGCTGGTATTTTAACATTTCAACAATTTATAGGCGGACCCGATCAGGTCAAGTGCGAAGCAATCTTCCCATCAACGCAAAAAACACTTCAATACAATTTTGGACAAGACATCACAGGATGGACGTTCGAAGTTGATCATCAAACCCTGGTAGTAGACACATTGGGTTACGATCGCTACACCAGCGAACCAAACTTTGCCAACAGTCGTGTGATTGGCTCGTTCCCCAAAGCTGAAGTTCCGGGCACCAATATTACTGTAACAAATGCAGTTACTGGTTTAGTCAATATCACAATTCCTGCGGGCATGTATACTGGTCCAATTTTACCAGACGCTCGCAAAAACGTGCCCATCACAGTGGTGGGTGTCACATGGAAAACTGCTGGCAGCTTGAACAACATCAATACTCATCGTTGGGTAATGATTCAGAACTGGGAACCAGATGTCACAGCTGGCGATCCTGTTTTAAGCACAAATCCAGTTTACACAGCAATCGGAGCTTAATATGCCAACTGATATCACTGTAACTGAACTTAAACAAACAGTCGCAGTAACAGAGGCCACTACTTCTATTACTGTCTCTGGCGATGTTGCAACTGTGTCAGTTGCAACCACAACACAACCTGTAAGCGTGGTTGATGCAACCAACAACTTTGTAATCAACACTGTTGCAAACAAAATAGACGTTGGACTTGCCAATGTGGACAATACCAGCGATTTAAACAAGCCAATTTCCACTGCAACCAAACTGTATGTAGATACACAAGTTGATAATTTAACAACTGCTCAAGTTGAAGAAGCAGGCAATTTATATTACACACAGGCTCGTGCAGATGCCAGAGTAGCTGCCGGTATTGCTGCCATTGATTATCCAGTTGATAGTGTCAACGGCAAAACAAACGCAGTTGTATTGAGCACCAGCGATATTGCCGAAGGCACCAATCAATATTTTACTACTGCTCGTGCTCGTAGTGCAGTAAGTGGCACTGGTAATATTGCTTACAACAGCACAACTGGCGTTATCAGTTACACAGGCGGTGACAATCCAGCAACAACTGATGACTTAGCAGAAGGCACTACAAACAAGTATTATACAGATGCAAGAGTCAATGCTGCATTTGATATACGCCTTGCTACAAAAACTACAAGCAATTTAAATGAAGGATCTAATCTCTATTATACTACTGGTCGTGTTAACAGCGACTTTGATACTAGATTGGCCACAAAGAGCACCAGCGACCTGGCTGAAGGAACTAATTTATATTATACTACTGCTCGTGGCAACACTGACTTTGATGGCAGATTAGCTACCAAAAGCACAAGCAACATTGCTGAAGGCACCAATCAATATTATACAGATGTTCGTGCTCGTAGTGCAGTAAGTGCTGGCACTGGTATTGCATATGATAGCTCAACCGGCGTTATTGCTGTAGACTCTACTATTGCAA
>NZ_JBIIAY010000150.1:0-6390 GCF_044239655.1 Brevundimonas sp. | reverse complement strand
AGCGGATCGGACTGGTGCTGCGGATCGTGGACGACGAGGTCCTGATCGAAGAGGCGCTGAAGCTGGCCGACGCGATTGCTTTGAACAGCCCTGTCGGCATCTGGCTGACCAAACAGTCGCTGTGGTTCAACCAGGGCGCGGGCAGTCTGGAAGCGGCGATCGAGCTCGAGAACCGCGCCGTCCTGGCCAGCCAGGCGACCGAGGACGCGATCGAGAAGCGCACGTCGGCGATCGAGAAGCGCCGCCCGAAATTCAAGCACACCTGACGCGCTTCACGCGCAATCCCATTCAAGGAAGACATCATGGCTGACAGCATCCGCTTCGACGGCAAGGTCGTCGTCGTCACCGGCGCGGGTAATGGCCTGGGCCGCACCTACGCCCACGATCTCGCGGCCCGGGGGGCGAAAGTGGTCGTCAACGACCTCGGCGGCTCGACCGACGGCCAGGGCGGCGATCAGGCGGCGGCATCGCGGGTCGTGGCCGAGATCGTGGCTGCCGGGGGCGAGGCCGCGGCCAGTTTCGACAGCGTGGCGACGCAGGCAGGCGGTGCCAGCATCATCCAGACCGCGCTCGACACCTGGGGCCGCGTCGATGCCGTGATCGCCAACGCCGGCATCCTGCGCGACCGGAGCTTC
The DNA here is from genome assembly GCF_044239655.1 of Brevundimonas sp. Taxonomy (GTDB): domain Bacteria; phylum Pseudomonadota; class Alphaproteobacteria; order Caulobacterales; family Caulobacteraceae; genus Brevundimonas. The sequence continues at coordinate 5,755 of NZ_JBIIAY010000150.1, read as the reverse complement.
TCCAAGTTGAGTCAGGAGGAAATGGACATCATCCTCGACGTCCATCTGCGCGGCACCATGTTCACGGTGCAACCGGCGTTCAACTGGATGCGCGAGAATGGCGGCGGCAATATCGTGGTCACGGCGTCGCCGTCCGGCCTGTTCGGGGCGTTTGGGCAGGCGAACTACTGCGCGGCCAAGCTGGGCATCGTCGGCATGATGCGGGTCATGTCGATCGAGGGCGCAAAGGCCGGAATCAAGGTCAATGCCCTGGCCCCCACCGCAGCGACACGCCTGACTGCGACCGCCGGAATGTCGGGCCAAGCGACCGAGCCGAAGACGCCTGAGGAGGATCCGATGTCGACGGGTCGCGTCTCGCCGCTGGTCCTGGCCCTGGCCCACCAAAGCTGCCCGGCGTCGGGTGAAATCTTCAGCGCCGGTTGCGGCTGGATCAGCCGTGCCGTGATCGCGGTCAACGAGGGCGTCGTCCTGGACGACTTCACACCGGAAGGGGTCGCGGCCCAGTGGAGCGCCATTCGCGATACGTCCGCCTTGACCGTGCCGACGGACGCGACGAACTACTGGCACATGATCCAGTCCAGGACGGGTGCGACAGGTTAGATGGGAAAGCCGGCGCGAGACCTGAGCCTGCTGGACCTGCTCGACCTTCAGGACGTCGGGTCAGACTTCTTCCGTTCCCGCTATACCGAGCCCAATCTGAGCGGTGCGCTCTACGGCGGCCAGGTGCTGGCGCAGGCGCTGAGGGCCTGTCTGTTCACGGTTGAGGCCGATCGGCCGGTGCATTCGCTGCACGGCTATTTCATCCGGCCCGGGGCGGAAGCCGAGCCCGTGGTCTATCAGGTCGAGCGGACCCGTGACGGCCGGAACTTCACCACGCGGCGGGTCACGGCATTGCAGAACCGCAAGGCCATCTTCCACATGGAGGCGTCGTTCCACGCCGGTGCAGAGGGCGTCTCGCACGCCCGCCCGGCGCCGGTTGCCCCAGGGCCATACGAAGTTTCCGACCAGGATCCGTTCGAACGCGCCATGGTCGAACAGTTCGATGCCAGGCCGGAACAGATGCGAACCCTGCTGCCCCTGGTCGAACGCCGGATGGTTCCGGTAACCAGCGAGGCGCACCGGCTGGTCTGGATGCGGGCGCGCGAGCAGGGGCTCGACGACGATGCCCTGCGCGCCTGTGGCCTTGCCTATCTGTCGGACTTCTGGCTGGGCGGCGTGGTCAAGGGACCGCATCCGGATGCCATCCGCCAGCGCCTGACCAGTGTGGATCACGCCATGTGGTTTCACCGTCCGACCGATCCGTCGCAATGGCACCTGTATGACATGGAGGCACCGTGGGCGGGCGACGCGCGCGGACTGGCACAGGGGCGGATTTACGACCAGACAGGCACCTTGATCGCCTCGGTCGCGCAGGAGGTCTATCTGTTTCCGGGCGAGATGCACGAGGCGGCCCGGCGCGGCGAGTTGCCGGTCTGAGTTCGGTATGGCCGGATCGCCCATGCGATTGGCGGGTCGTGGATCGCGCGAAAGCGGTTGCGGACGCGCCGGGTGCGCTAAGGTCAGGCCATGAATTTTGATCTTGAGCCGGCGGATGTGGCCTTTCGGGCGGAAATGCGCGCCCTGATCCGCGATCTTCTGCCGGCCGACATTGCGCGGCGGGGTCGGCAAGGGTTTCACGCGACCCACGATGATGTGCAGACCTGGATGCGGTTGCTGAACGCGCGCGGCCTGGCGGCCGTGCATTGGCCGACCGAGTACGGCGGGACGGACTGGTCGCCCCTGCGCAAGCATCTGTTCCAGATCGAACTGCGGGCAGCGGGTGCGCCGGTGCCGGATCAGGCCGCGCTCGAGCTTGTCGGACCGGTCATCTGTACCTTCGGCAATGCCGCCCAGAAGGCGCAGTACCTGCCGGCAATCCTGAACGCCGACACATTCTGGTGCCAGGGGTTCTCGGAGCCGAACTCGGGCTCGGACCTGGCGTCGCTGAAGACCAGCGCGATGCGTGACGGCGACCATTACGTCGTCAACGGCCAGAAGACCTGGACGTCTGAGGCGCACAAGGCCGACATGATGTTCGCCCTGGTCCGCACTGACAGTGAGGCGCGGCCCCAGGCGGGCATTTCCTTCATGCTCATCGACATGAAGAGCCCCGGAGTCTCGGTGCGGCCGATCTACACGATCAACGAAGGGCTGAGCGTCAACGAGGTCTTCTTCGACAACGTTCGTGTCCCGGCCGAGAATTTGGTCGGTGAGGAGAACCGGGGCTGGGGATACGCCAAATTCCTGTTGACCAACGAACGGACTATGAGTGCCGAGACGCCACACACGGCGTTCGACCTGTCCATGGTTCAGGAGATCGCTGCCGCTGAACCCAAGGACGGCCGACCGGTCATCGAGGACCCTCTGTTTGCAGCAAGGCTGGCGCGGTTCGAGATCGATCTGATCGCGCTGGAAGCGACGGTCGTTCGGGTGTTGCACATGGGCGAGGACGATCCGGGATTGAACGCGGCCGCTTCGGTGCTGAAGGTCAGGGGTTCCGAACTGCGTCAGCGCATCGCCGACCTGGCCGTCGAGGCGCTGGGGGATCATGGCCTGGCCGTCTTTCCGGACGTCGAGGGGCAGGACAATATGGACGTGCTGGCCCCTGTGCCGCCTGCGCCGGGCCACGCCGCAGGATGGTTGTCGCGCGCCATGTTCCGGCGGGCCACGACCATCTACGGCGGTGCCAACGAGATCCAGCGCACCATCATCGCCAAGTCCGTCCTGGGACTGTGAGGAGAGCGACGATGGACTTCTCGCTGAACGAGGAACAGGCAGCCCTGAAGGAAAGCGTTCGCCGCCTGTGTGATCGCGACTATGGCTTCGAGCATCGGCGCGGCCTGCTGCGAAGCTCGGAGGGGTTCTCGCGCGAGCTGTGGGCAACGTTCGCCGAACTCGGCTGGCTGGGCGCAGGCCTGTCGGATGACGAGTTCGGCTACGGTGGCGGCCCGATCGAGACGATGATCTTGCAGGAGGCGTTCGGCCGGGCGCTGGTCGTCGAGCCCTATCTGTCGTGCGCGGTGATCGCGGCCCGTGCCGTCGCAGCCCTGGGCGACGCGGCTCAGAAGGCGGAACTGCTGTCGGCCATTGTGGGCGGCGAGGCGCTGGTCTCACTGGCGCACAACGAAGTCGGGATGCGGGGCAACGACGGGGCCATCACCACGGTCGCGGTGTCGAACGGGAATGGCTGGCGCATCAGCGGGCGCAAAGGCTTTGTGCTGGGCGGACCGAGCGCGGACTTCCTGTTGGTGTCCGCCAGTACGCCGACGGGGGTGACACTTTTCAAGATCGCCGCTGGTGCGCCTGGCGTCGAGGTTCTGGCCTATCATGCCGTGGACGGACGCCGGGTGGCCGACTTCGTGTTAAACGACGTCGAGGTTGCGGATGATGCCGTCATCGGACCGGTCGGCGGAGCCTTGCCCGGAATCGAACTCGCAGTCGACCATGGAGTGATCGGGCTGCTGGCGGAGTGCGTCGGGGCCATGGACGCCGCCCTGTGGCTGACGCGGGACTACCTGAAGACGCGCAAGCAGTTCGGTGTGACCCTGAACACCTTTCAGGCCCTGCAGCACCGGATGGCCGACATGCTGGTCGAGACGGAACTGGCACGGTCGATGCTGTTGCGCGGCGTTGCGGCGCTTTCCGAGACCGATCCGGCGAAGCGGCGCGCGGGTGTCTCGGCGGCCAAGGTCCAGGTGACGGAGGCGGCTGTCAAGGTGACCGCCGAGGCTATTCAGCTGCATGGCGGTATCGGCGTGACCGAAGAGTACATCGTCGGCCACTTCTACAAGCGCGCCGTGCTGGCGCGGGGCCTGTTCGGCGGGACCGACAGTCATGTAGAACGGTTCGCTGGCCACCCTCGACAGGCCGCAGCGTGAAGACGCTCGGTGACCTGATCACGCGGGCTGCACGGTTCACGCCGGACGATACTGCGCTGGTCTATGGCGACACGCGGTTCACCCACGCCGAGCATCTGGCGCGCGCACGGCAGTTGGCCTCCGCGCTGCAAAAGGCTGGGGTGGAGCGACAGGACCGGATTGCGGTCCTGGCCATGAACTGCACCGAATACGCCGAAGCATTCAGCGCCGCCTGGCTGTCGGGTTACATCCTGAGCACCGTCAACTTCCGCCTCGCAGCGCCGGAGATGGCGTGGATTCTGGGCGATACGGCCCCACGCGTCCTGATCTTCGAGGCGCAGTACGCTCAGGTCGTCGCAGAGTTGAAGAAGGACCTGCCGTCGATCCGGACCTTCGTTTGCATCGGCGACTCGATAGACTGGGCGACCGACTACGAGGCCTTCCTTTCAGCTGGCGATCCGAATGGGTCGACTCTGATCGCCCGGCCCTACGACATCGCCCACATCATCTACACGTCCGGAACGACCGGACGACCCAAGGGCGTGATGCGCAGCCATCGCGGCGAACTGGCTGTCGGCGAGTGCATGTGCCTGACCATGGATATCCGTCCGCGTGGCCGGATGCTGGAGGTCATGCCCATGTTCCACGCCGGTGCCCAGTCCAGCATGTTGGGCCAGATGTGGCGGGGCGGAGAGATCCACATCCACCGCAGCTTCGACCCCGAGGCTGTTTTGAAGACCATCGAAAGCCGGCGGATTACGCACCTGCATCTGGTGCCGCTGATGGTGCAGGCCCTCGTCGATCACCCCGATTTTGACCGCTACGACCTGTCCAGCGTCGAGACCATCCTCTACGCCGCTGCGCCCATGCCGGTGCCGGTGCTGAGGCGCGCGTTGGCGAAATTCGGACGGGTGTTCGTCAACTCCTGGGGCCAGACCGAGGGCACCGGGACGGCCCTGCCCAAACACCTCCATGCCGTGGACGGTCAGATGGTCAACCTGCTGGGGTCGATCGGCAATGCCTATCCCCTGACCGAAATCCGCATCGTCGACGATGAGGGGCGGGATTGTGCCATCGGCGAGGTGGGTGAGCTGCTTGTGCGTGGCGACGCGGTCATGGTCGGCTATTGGAACAACACGGCAGCGACGCTGGAGGCGCTTAAGGACGGCTGGCTGCGGACGGGCGACATGGGCCGGTTCGACGACTGCGAGCGCATCTTCCTGGTCGATCGCAAGAAGGACATGATCATCTCCGGCGGGGAAAACATCTATTCCCAGGAAGTCGAGCGGGCGGTCGCCGAACACCCGGCCGTGGCACAGGTCGCGGTGATCGGCGCGCCCGACGAGAAGTGGGGCGAGACGGTCGTGGCCTGCGTGATCCTGCTCCCCGGGGCGAAGGTCGAGGAGGCGGACATCATCGCCCATACCGCGACCCTGATCGCCAGCTACAAGAAGCCCAAACAGGTCGTGTTCCTGGACAGCTTCCCGGCCCTGCTCAGCGGCAAGATCAACAAGGTCGCGCTGCGCTCACTCCATGCCTCATCGCATGGGTGATCCTGTCGGCCCGACCAGCTCGTGCGCATTGACCGCCCGGGCGGGGAGGGGACAAACCCATGCTGTGGCGTCGTTCGGTGCCCGGCGGTTGAGAACTGACGATGGCTTCGGCACGTGATCCGGTTGTAGTGGGTGTCTACGCCAGCCAGCAGGCGCGCAGCCTGCCGGGCCGGACGTCTCACGACCTGCTGCTGGAGTGTGTGAAGGGCGCCATCGCCGACGCCGGGATCGATCGCCGTGACATCGACGGGGTGGCGCTGGAATGGCCGGGCCCTGGCGGAGCGCCCGGAGACTCCGCCAGTTGGG
>NZ_JBIIAY010000045.1:0-23570 GCF_044239655.1 Brevundimonas sp. | reverse complement strand
TGCCTTCACGCCTTACCCGCGTAAGCCCTTTGAAAGTAGCCATACCCGCGTAAGCCCTTTGAAAGTAGCCATCCATCCGAACCGATTTCGTATGGTCTTCGTATGGCATACTCAGCCCGCAAGGCCAACCTCAGCGGACCGTGGAGCTATTTCAGGGAGTTATGGGGACGATGGTGGGTGATGTTGGGTTCGAACCAACGACCCGCTGATTAAGAGTCAGCTGCTCTACCAACTGAGCTAATCACCCGTACCATCTCGCGTCCCTTCGCCTTGGTGAGCGTCGGGGAGGGGCGGACATACCGGGCGAACGACGGGTGTGCAACCCCGGATTTGCCAGACCCTTTCGCAAATGGGCCGGGCGCGCTGTAAGGTCGCGGGGGAATCAGCGGGAGAGGCTCATCCATGGCGTTCTGGAACCGGCGTACGTCTATCGACGCGATGCACGCCCCGCATGATGAGGCCATCCATGGGCCGCGTCTGAAGGCGACGCTGAGCTGGCCGCATCTGCTGGCGCTGGGCGTCGGGGCCATCGTGGGCACCGGGATCCTGACCTTGATCGGAGTCGGGGCGGGATTGGCGGGGCCGGCGGTGCTGGTGTCGTTTGGGATGGCGGGTCTGGTCTGTGCCTGTGCAGCGCTGGCCTATGCCGAGCTGTCGACCATGATGCCAGCGGCGGGCAGCGCCTATGTCTATTCCTATGCGGTGCTGGGCGAGCTGTTCGCCTGGATCGTGGGGTGGAGCCTGATTCTCGAATATTCGCTGGTGGTGTCGGCGGTGGCCGTGGGCTGGTCGGGCTATGCGGTGGGGTTCCTGAACGGGCTCGACATCGGCGGGATCAGCCTGGCCCTTCCGGCGGCTCTCACCGTAGGGCCGCACGCGGGCGGGATCATCAACCTGCCGGCGGTCTTCATCATCGGGGTGGTGACCGGCCTGCTGCTGCTGGGCACGCGCGAGAGCGCGAATATCAACGTGGCCCTGGTGGTCATCAAGATCGTGGCCCTGATCGTCTTCGTGGTGCTGGCCCTGCCGTCGTTCGATGCGGCCAACTTCACCCCCTTCATGCCCGAGGGTTTCGGCGCGCCGTTCGTGAAGACGGGGGTCATGGCGGCGGCGGCCATCATCTTCTTCGCCTTCTACGGCTTCGATGCCATTTCCACGGCAGCGGAAGAGACCAAGAAGCCAGAGCGCGACCTGGCCATCGGCATCGTCGGCTCCATGCTGATCTGCACGGCCCTGTATATGGTGGTGGCGGCCGCCGCGATCGGGGCCCGGCCGGTGGCGTCATTTGCCGCCAGCCCCGAGCCTCTGGCCCTGATCCTGCGTGACCTGGGGCAGGGGACGGCGGCGAAGTGGATCGGGGTGTCGGCGGTGGTCGCCCTGCCGACCGTCCTGCTGGCCTTCCTGTTCGGCCAGAGCCGGATCTTCCTGGGCATGGCGCGGGACGGACTGCTGCCGGTGCGGCTGGCGCGAATCTCCACGCGGGGTGTGCCGGCGCTGGTGACGGTGTTCACGGCGGTGGTGGTGGCCATTCTGGCAGGGCTGTTGCCGCTGGACGAGCTGGCGTCGCTGGCCAATGCGGGGACGCTGGCGGCTTTCTGTGCCGTAGGGGTCTGTCTGGTGGTGCTGAGGCTGCGCGATCCGTCGAGGAAACGGCTGTTCAAGGCCCCGCTGTGGCCGGTGGTGGCGGCGATCACCATCGTCGGCTGCGTGGTCTTCTTCCTCAGTCTGAAGCCGATCACACAGCTCGGCTTCTTCGCCTGGAACGCGGTCGGGCTGGTGATCTATTTCGTCTGGTCCTCGAAGAACGCGCGTCTGGCCCAGACACCCGCAAGCCAGCCCTGATGGCGCTGCGGGACCTGTCCGGCGCAGTGGATTTCGGCGTGCTGGACCGCATGACCGGCGGCGACGATGCGATCGCCGAAGAGGTGCTGGGTCTGTTCACCGAACAGGCGGCCATGTGGTCGGCCATGCTGGAGCCGAAGACGGACGGCTGGCGCGACGCCGTCCACACCATCCGGGGGGCGGCGGCCGGGATCGGGGCGGGGCCGCTGGCCGCGATCTGCGCAGACGCTGAAATCGCGGATCCGGCACTGGCCGCGCCCGCTCTGGACCGGGTCAGGACGGCGCTCGACACGGCCCTGGCGGACGTCGCGGCGTGGCGGCACGAGCTGATGCTGAGGTCTCTGCGGGGTTAGCTGCGCGTCCGGTCGTAGACGCCGAACTCATGCGCGATGCAGCGGTCGATCAGAGTGCGCCAGACGGGTTCGGCGATGTCGGGCGACAGGTGGTGGGCCTCGGCGGCGGCCAGGACCTTTGACACGACGTCCTCGATGCGGGCGTCGTCGTGGACGGCGTCGCGGTCGGGCTTGATGCGGGCGGCGGCGTCCATGTAGCGCTGGCGTTCGGCTACCAGGGCGACCAGGGCCCGATCCAGGGCGTCGACCCCCTGGCGCACCTCCACCATCGTCGTGCATTGGGAGGGATCGAGACGCGGATCGACGGCGACGATTGCGGGCTTGTGCATGGCGGGGGAACTAGCGCGGGCAGGGCGCCCCGCCAAGGCCCGATGCCTGCGACCTATCCGACGAAGGCCCGTTCCAGCACATAATCGCCGGGTTCGGCGTTGGACCCTTCCTTGAGGCCGTAGGATTCCAGCAGTTCGCCGGTCTCCTTGATCATGGCCATGGAGCCGCACAGCATGACGCGGTCGGTGTTCGGCGAGAACCCGATCGGCAGGCCCAGGTCGGCGAAGACGTCACCCGACTTGATCCGGTCGGTGATCCGGCCCGGCGTCTCGAACCGCTCACGCGTGACGGTCGGATAATAGACCAGCTGCGCCCTGGCCTCGTCGCCGATCAGGGGATCGTCGTGGATTTCGCGGCTGAAGAAGTCGCGGTAGGCGAGGTCGGCGACGTTGCGCACTGTGTGACAGACGATGACCTGTCCAAAGCGGGAATAGGTGTCCGGGTCGCGCGCCACGGCCAGCCAGGGCGCCAGGCCCGTCCCGGTGCCGATCAGCCACAGCCGCTCGCCGCCGGTCAGGGCGTCGAGCACCAGGGTCCCGGTCGGCTTCTTGCCCATCAGGACGGTGTCGCCGGCCTGGATCTTTTGCAGGCGGCTGGTCAGGGGGCCGTCGGCGACCTTGATCGAGAAGAACTCCAGTTCCTCGGCCCAGCCGGGGCTGGCGATCGAATAGGCGCGCAGCATGGGCTTTCCGCCGTCTTCGCCCGGCAGGCCGATCATCACGAACTCGCCCGAGCGAAAGCGGAAGTCCTCAGGCCGTTCGACGGCGAAGGAGAACAGGCTGTCGGTCCAGTGCTTGACCCATTTCACCGTCAGCCCGTGGAAGGGGCTGGGCTTGGGCGGCGTCACGGCTGCGGGGGAGAGGAGGGCGTCGGTCATCCCGGTCTGTTTAGGGACTGTGGCGCGGGTCCGAAAGGCGCGCCGCCGCCGCATCGGCCCGGTCTGGCCGAAAAAATCTCGGTGACGGCGATAGATTGGCTCGCTAGCTATTGGGGATGCGCACAGTTCTTCTTGCTTCGACGCTGCTCCTGGCGGCCGGTTCCGCGATGGCCCAGAGCCGCACCCCGATCCCTGACCCATCGATCCTGACGCCCGAGCGGGTGTTCGCCAACCCCAGCCTGGCGGGACCGGTGGCCCAGGGGGTCAGCCTGTCGCCCGACGGCCAGCTGGTCGCCTTCCTGAGGGCGCGTGAGGACGACGTCTCTGTGCTGGATCTGTGGGCCGCGCCGACGGGGGCGGGCGAGCCGTTCAAGCTGATCGACGCGCGGGCGCTCGTTCCCGACGCCGGCGAACTGTCCGAGGCCGAGAAGGCGCGGCGCGAGCGGATGCGCATCTCGCAGCGCGGCGTGGTCGAGTACAGCTGGGACGAACAGGGCCGATTCATCCTGGCCCCGCTGGAAGGCGACATCTATCTGGCGTCGCGCGCCGACCAGAGTGTTCGCCGACTGACGACGACGTCGGCCGACGAGATCGATGCCAAGGTCAGCCCGAAAGGCAATTTCGTCTCCTACGTCCGCGATCAGGATCTGGTCATCCAGGACCTGGCCACCAACACCGAGACCCCGATCACCACCGATGGCGACGGCCTGATCACCTGGGCGACCGCCGAGTTCATCGCCCAGGAGGAGATGGATCGCGACACCGGATACTGGTGGAGCCCCGACGAGACCTACATCGCCCTGCAACGCACCGACGAGAGCACGGTCGATATCGTTCCCCGGCTGGACATCAGCGGCGGCGGCGCGCGGACGGTGGAGCAGCGCTATCCCCGCGCCGGACGGCCCAACGCGGTGGTCGAGCTGTATGTTCAGGACCGGGCGGCAGGCACGCGGGTCAAGGTCGATCTGGGTGCGAACGCCGACATCTATCTGGCGCGGGTCAACTGGTCCCAGGACGGCAAGACCCTGTACGTCCAGCGGCAGTCGCGGGACCAGAAGACGCTGGACCTGCTCAGCGTCGATCCGGCGACCGGTGCCTCGACGGTCATTGCCACCCAGATGTCGACGGCCTGGGTGCCTCTGACCAATGATTTCAAGGCCCTGAAGGACGGCACCTTCATCTGGTCTTCGGAAGAGAGCGGCTGGCGGCACCTGTATCGCTATGCGCGCCACGGCCGCCGCATGGGGGCGATTACCTCGGGCCAGTTTCCGGTCAAGGGGCTGAACGGCGTCAATGAGGCGACCGAGGAAGTCTTCTTTACCGCCTCGATGAAGGACGGCCAGGAACAGCCGATCGAGCAGCAGATGTTCCGAACCACGCTGGACGGTGGCACGCCCGTGGCCGTGACCCCGGCCGGCGGCTGGTGGGGCGTGTCGATGAACCGGACGGCGACGGCCTATGTCGGCAACTACACCGACCTTGAGACCCCGCCGCAGTCGGGCCTGTATCAGGCGGATGGCACCTTCGTGCGCTGGATCGAGCAGAACCGGCTCGATGAACGCCACCCGATGTTCCCCTATCTGGCGCGGCGTCAGACCCCGACCTTCGGCACGTTGCAGAGCCACGGCGAGACCCTGGTCTGGCAGATGACGACCCCGCCCGGGTTCGATCCGTCGAAGACCTATCCGGTGGTGATGCAGGTCTATGGCGGGCCGTCGGGCGGCGGGGTCAAGGTCGGCTGGCAGCCAGCGACCAACCAGTTGCTGACCGAGGCGGGATACATCGTCTTCCGCCTCGACAACCGGGGCGAGGGCGACCGGTCCGCAGCGTTCAAGCAGGCGCTGTATCTGAAGATGGGCCAACCCGAGGTGGCCGACCAGCTACTGGCCGCCGACTATCTGCGCAGCCTGCCCTATGTGGACAAGGACCGGATCGCGGTCATGGGCTGGAGCTACGGCGGGTTCATGGGCCTGATGATGGGCACCGAGCCGAAGATGGGCCTGGCCGCCATCCTGGCCGGGGCCCCGCCGACGGAATGGAGCCTGTACGACACCCACTATACCGAGCGGTTCATGTCGACGCCGGAGGCCAACGTCGAGGGCTATGCGGCGTCGGACGTGATCCCGCGCCTGCCCAACCTGACCGGTCGTCTGTTGCTGATGCACGGGATGGCCGACGATAATGTGATCCTGGAAAACTCGACCCGCGTCATCGATGCGCTCCAGGCCCGTTCGACGCCGTTCGAGCTGATGCTGTGGCCGGGTCAGAGGCACGGGGTGCGGGGCAACGAGCGCCAGCTGGCCCAGTGGCGGATCTATCTCGACTTTCTGGACCGCACGATCGGGACGCGGTCGCATACGCAATAATCAGCTCATCCCGGCGAAAGCCGGGACCCAGTTCTCTTGTGGCGCAGGGCGCCGGGATCACCGCCATGGGACTTCTCAACCCGTCATCGCCCAAAGCACTGGGTCCCGGCTTTCGCCGGGATGAGCGGAGGTTAGGACGTGCGATCGTTATAAGCTCGGCGGCGTTTGCCCTTGCCGCCCTCGCGTCACCTGCGGCGTCTCAAGAGGCAAGCGCCGAATCTGATCTCACATATGCCCGCCGGACAGCGATCTGCACGCCGACATCTGGAACCTGGGAGCAGTTTCAACGGTGCATCAGCTCGCCGATCGATGTCTACAATCCGGTGATTGTCTTCGCGGCCCATGACGCCATCCGGCAATGGCGACAAGGCGCGCGTCCGGGGATGGAAGTCCTGCTCAAGGACAATATCGAGACCCGCGATATGCCTACGACGGCGGGGTCGCTGGCGCTGGCCGTGAATGCCCCCGGTCGCGACGCGCCGCTGGTCACCCGCTTGCGCGACGCGGGCTTCTTCATCCTGGGCAAGACCAACCTGTCCGAGTGGGCCAATATCCGATCGACCCGGTCGATCAGCGGCTGGAGCGCCGTCGGCGGCCTGACGCCAAACCCCTATGACCCGGCCCGCACCGCCTGTGGCTCCTCGTCGGGCAGCGCCGTCGCGGTCGCCGTCGGCCTGGCCCCCGTCGCCATCGGGACCGAGACCAACGGCTCGATCACCTGCCCGGCCTCGGTCAACGGGGTGGTCGGGTTCAAGCCGACCGTGGGTCTGGTCAGCCGCACCCATATCGTGCCGATCAGCCATTCCCAGGACACGGCCGGGCCGATCGCCACGACCGTCGAGGACGCCGCCATCGTCATGACCGCCATCGCCGGCTCCGACCCGCTGGACGCCGCCACCGCCGAGGCCGATGCGCGCAAGGTCGATTATCGTGCGGCGCTGGATGCGAACAGCCTGTCCGGCGCCCAGATCGGCGTGCTGCGCTATGCCACCAACTATTCGGCCGACACGATGGCGGCGTTCGAGACCTCGCTGCAGGCGATGCGAGATGCCGGTGCCGTGCTGGTCGACATCACCACCGCCCCCGACCTGCGCACTATCGGTGGAGAGTCGTTCAAGGTTCTGATGTACGAGCTCAAGGCCGACCTGAACGCCTATCTGGCCTCGACCGACCCGGTCCAGGTACCGACCCGCACCCTGGCCGACCTCATCGCCTTCAACGCCGCCACCCCGGCCGAGACCGTCCTGTTCGGTCAGGAACTGTTCGAGCAGGCGGAAGCAAAAGGTGACCTGACGACCCAGGAATACATTGACGCCCGCGCCACTTCGTTTCGTCTGGCCGGGCCCGAGGGGATCGACAGGATGATGGCCGAGAATGACGTGGTCGCCCTGATCGCACCCACGACGTCACGCGCCTGGACCAACGACCGCGAGGACGATGACAATGCGCAGGGGTCCACGTCGACGATCGCGGCGGTGGCGGGCTATCCGCATCTGACCGTGCCCATGGGCTTCGATCGCGGGATGCCGGTCGGCATCAGCTTCATCGGCGGCGCGTGGGACGATGCGACCATCCTGTCGCTCGGCTACGCCTTCGAGCAGAAGACCCACGCGCGGCGGCCGCCGAACTGAGTGGCGTCTCCGTTTGCCGGAGACGGCCGGGTTAGGACCGGTAGGCGCTGACCTTGGCTTCCAGCGTTTCCGCCAGGATGCGACCGGTGGGGTGGTCGTCGGTCTGGATCTCGTCGCGGACGACGGCGCGGATGGCGTCGATGTGGGCGTCGAGCAGGGTCTGGGGGGCCTCGGCGCGCTTGCCGGGCTCGTCCAGCAGCTTGCACAGGGAGCCGGCAAGGCGGGTGACCAGCGGATACTGGTAGGTGCTGCCCAGACCCTTGAGGTCATGGGCGCGGAAATAGAGTTCCTCGGCGGTCTCCGCGTTCAGGCCCTTGGCGCGGATGGCGACCTGGGCGGCGTCCAGCTTGGTGATCTCGTCCTGGAGCCACTGGCCGAACTGGGAAGACATGGCCTTCAGGGCCGCTTCGGCCTTGGCGATGGCGTTGGCGTCGATGCCGCCGAACCCGCCGCCGACCTTGAGGCGAAGCGTGTTGGGGGGGCGGATGACCTGGGCCGGGTTGCTCACGAAGGAAGCTCCTGAAACGAACCCCCTGATCCTGCACGGGGGCCGTTAAGGAACGGTGACCCGCGAACTCAGGCCGTGAACTGCTCGGCCAGGACGCGTTCCTCGAACGATCGGCCGGCGTCGAACAGCATGACTAGGTCGATGTCGCGGCGTTCGCGAACCTCGACCCTGGCGACCCGACGGACTTCAAGGCCGTCGGCGACGGCGCTGACCGGCCGTTTGTCGGCCTCCAGCACCTCGAAACAGACCCGCGCCTCATGTGGCAACAGGGCACCGCGCCAGCGCCGGGGACGGAAGGCGCTGATCGGGGTGAGGGCCAGGACGCGGGCGTCCAGCGGGATGATCGGACCGTGGGCCGACAGGTTGTAGGCGGTCGAACCGGCGGGGGTGGCGACCATGCATCCGTCGCAGGTCAGTTCGTCCAGCCGCACCTTGCCGTCGATGGAGATGCGGATCTTGGCGCTCTGGCGGGTCTGTCGCAGCAGGGAGACCTCGTTGATGGCGAGACCCGAATGGACCTGACCGGCCTCGGTCGTGGCGTCCATCTGGAGCGGATGGATGACGGCACGGCCGGCCTCGGCAATGCGGGCCGGCAGGTCGTCCTCGTCGTAGTCGTTCATCAGAAACCCGACCGAACCCCGGTTCATGCCATAGACCGGCGTGCGGCGACTGAGATCGGCGTGGAGCGTCTCCAGCATGAAGCCGTCGCCGCCCAGAGCGACGATGACGTCGGCCTGATCGACACCGACCGAACCGTAGCGCGCGATCAGCCGTTCGCGGGCCGACTGCGCCTCCGGCCGGTCGCTGGCGACGAAGGCGAGGGTCGTCGCGGGGGTCATCGGGAGGGCGAGGGGGGCTGAACGTTCACGGCGCTAGGCAAAGCCGAGCCCGGCACCGGTGTCAAACCGTATCCGCCGGTCGTATCAGCCGGTCATGTCGCGGAAGGCCTTGGCGGCGGCGGACGGCGACAGGGTCATGGCGGTCCAGGAAGAGCCCTGCGCCTCGCCCGGCGAGCCCCGCGTCAGCTTGCGGATGTCTTCCAGGATCGCCGAAAAGACCGCCCGGTCGATGCCGACGGCGGTGCAGGCCAGGAACAGGGCCTCGGGCGTCGGGCGCATGACGGCGGCGCGCACCTGGGCGATCGTGAAGCCACCCAGCGCCGCCAGACCATGTTCGAACAGGGTGAGGCGTTTTTCGCGAACTGCACGGATCAGGAAGCCGGCGCGGAGTTGCCCGGCGGACTGAAGCTTGTCGATCAGACGCCGCTCCATCTCCTCGCGTTCGGACAGGGTCGTGACCGGGACCGGGTCTCGAAGGCTCGATACCGCGCCGTCGATGGCGTTCGACAGGGCGGCGTCGTCCACGCGGAACCGTTCGCCGATGGCCTGGCGCAGGGCGACGCCGACCAGGCTGTAAAGCTCGCGGGCCAGGGTCTCGTTGAGACGTGGATGGCGTGTCAGGGGTGCGCGCAGGGCGGCGATGCGGCGCGACTGCTCGATCAGGCGATGCAGGCCGGTCTCGCTGATCTCGGCCGTCCGGTTGGAGGCGAGCGCGGTCATGGTGGCGGGTTCGGCGGCGTCGATGATGGCGTCAGCGACGCGGCCGCTGAGGGCCGGGCGGCGGGCGACCTCGATCTGGTGCTCGATGGTGGCCTCGACCAGGATGCGCAGCAGGTCCTGGTCGCGCAGGAGCGGGCTGGAGGCGATGATCGGGCGGGCGATCTCGATCTCGTCGAGTGCCAGCATGTTGACGAGCGCGAGCGGTGCCCAGTCCGCGCCGGCCAGGCTTTCGGCCAGGGATTTGCGGATGTCATGCTCGGCCTGGCGCGCCAGGGTCATGAAGATTTCGGTCAGGACCGGCGAGACTTCGGCACCGGTCGGCGTGGCGTCGCACAGGGCGGCGATTCCGAGCAGCAGGCGTTGGCGGTCGTCGGTGGTGCGGCTTTTCGCGAGAGCCAGAAGTTCGGAAGGGGGAACGCTGACCTGGGGAGCCGGGCGGAAGGATTGCAGGGCGGCGACGGCTGTCACGGGCGGGCTCCGGTCGGACTCGTGCGAGTCGTTCGTCCAGTGTGCGGTTCCGGACGTGAAAACTCGGTTAACGAAGCCTCAACCATGGCGCGTCGCTTGACGAGGGGAGCGTGCGAGGCAACGGTGAGCGACGCCCGTCAGAGGCGACCGAGGAGGTTTGAACATGGCCGATGGAGCCGCCCACACGTTGAAGTCCCGGGTTTCCGCAGAGGAATGGCAGGCCCGCGTCGAGCTGGCCGCCCTTTACCGGCTGGTCGCCCTGCACGGCTGGGACGACATGATCTTCACCCACATCTCGGCGCGCGTGCCGGGCCCCGAACACCACTTCCTGATCAACCCATACGGCTGGTATTTCGAGGAGATGACGGCGTCCTGCCTGGTCAAGGTCGATCTGGACGGGAACATCGTCCAGGAGACCCAGAGCTTCATCAATCCGGCCGGATTTACGATCCATTCCGCGATCCATGCGGCCCGTGACGACGCGCATTTCGTGATCCACCTGCACACTGTGGCCGGGGTCGGTGTGGCGGCGCAGCAGGAAGGCCTGCTGCCGATCGGCCAGAATGCCTGCCTGTTGCAGCATCAGGTCGCCTATCACGGCTATGAGGGGCTGGCGCTGAACCACGACGAGCGTGAGCGGCTGGTCGCGGACCTGGGCGACAAGCCGCTGATGCTGCTGCGCAACCACGGGACGCTGGCGGTCGGACAGACAGCTGCGGCGGCCTGGATCGGGATGTTCTTCCTGGAACGCGCCTGCGCCCAGCAGGTGGCGGCGCTGTCGGGCGGCCGCGAGCATGTGTTGATCGCGCCGGACGCGGCTCAGGCAGAGACGAAGGAGCAGGGCAGGGGGATCGGCTTCATCTCATCCCTGGCCTGGCCGGGTGCGCTGCGGATGCTTGACCGGAAATCCCCGGGCTACGACGCTTGAGGTATCGCGCCGCGCTCCTGATCGGCGCGGCGCTGTCGGTTCCCCCGGTCGTGACCCATGCCGGGGCGTGGACCCAGCCGAAGGGCAAGGCCCAGGTCATCGTCAAGGCCGAACGAATGGTCGCCGATGAGGCTTTCGACCCCGACGGCGAACGCCTGCCCCTGCCGATCGAACGCCGCGACCAGTCCCTGGGTGTCTTCGCTGAATACGGCCTGACCGACCGGCTGACGGTTCAGATCAAGGGCGACTGGCAGGACGGCGAGGACCAGTTCGTCGATTATCAGGGACGCGGGCCCTTGGAGGTCGCGCTGATCTGGCAGGCCTGGCGCGATGACCGGACGGCGGTCAGTGTTCAGGCGGGCTATTCCTCGGCGGGCGACGGGCGCAACGCGGGCTATGCCGCGCCGGGTGTCGGCAAGGACGACTGGGAGGTCCGGACCTCCGTCGGGCGATCCTTCGGCGGGGCGAAGAGCGGCCCGTTTCGCTTCGACCGCAGTTTCGTGGAGGTCCAGGCCGCGCGACGTTTCCGGGACGGCCTGCCCGACGAGGTCCGCGCCGACGCCACGATCGGGGCCCACGTCGGCGAGCGGTGGCTGATCCTGGGGCAGGCCTATGGTGGTGCCGTGGACCACAATGGCGCGCGCTGGCTGTCGCTGGAAACCTCGGTGGTTCGTCACGTCGGCTCCTGGAGCCTGCAGGCCGGGTGGCGGGAAACCGCGGCGGGACGCGAGACGCCGTTGGGGCGGGGTCTGGTGCTGGCAGTGTGGCGACGCTTCTGATCTGAACTTGCGACGTTTTGGCCCGACGGAATACGCAACTCTCGCCGTTACACAGACTTGAGTTGCCACGACCGCGACAGGCGCTATGCCGACGCCCAGTTGTTCGGAGAGTCTACCGCGTGATCAAACGCCACTTTTTCCTCGTCGCCGCCGCGTGCCTGATCGGGCTGATGGTCGTTGCCGTTATCCTGCGCGTCGCCTTCGCCGCCGATGGGGGCGAGAAGAAGGGTGGTCCGGGAGGCGGTGGCGGCGGTCGCGGCCAGCAAGTCGCTGAGGCCACTGTGACCAACCGCCCCTTCAGCGACACCATCCGGGTTCTGGGCGTGGCGCGCGGCAATCGGTCGGTCAACATCACCTCCTCAACCACCGAACTGATCACCGCCGTGCTGTTCCGGGACGGCCAGAGGGTGGCGGCGGGAACGCCGCTGGTTCAGCTTCAGGCGCGCGAGGAAGACGCCGGCATCATCGAGGCCCGCGCCCAGGTGGTTCAGGCTGAACGGGAATACGAGCGTTATCGGGTACTTGCCGAACGCGGCGTTGCGCCTCGTGTCACGGCAGAACAGGCGCAGACCGCGCTGGAGACCGCGCGGGCGTCGCTGAATGCGGCCGAGGCCCGGCGGGGTGACCGGATGATCCGGGCCCCCTTCGCCGGCGTTCTGGGCTTGTCTACGGTGACCGCCGGGACGCTGATCAACCCCGGTGCCGTGATCACGACCCTGGACGACACCTCGACCATCCGCGTCGATTTCCCGGTGCCCGAGCGGTATCTGGGCGTGCTGAGAGCCGGCCTGCCCATCACCGCGACGGCGGACGCCTATGGAGAAGAGCCCTTCCAGGGTCGGATCGCCTTGGTCGATACGCGGATCAACGAAGCGACGCGTGCCGTGATCGCCCGTGCGGAGTTCGCCAATCCGGGCGGACGGATCCGGCCGGGAATGCTGGTTCGCGTCGCGATCCAGGAAGGCCAGCGCGAATCGTCGGCGGTGCCTGAGGCGGCGATCCAGTATGAGGGTGAAGGAGCCTTCGTGTATCGCATCGCTGGTGGTGAAAACGGGTCGACCGCCCAACGGGTCGAGGTAGACACCGGGGCGGTTGAGAATGGCTTCGTGGAAATCCTTTCCGGCCTGAGGGTCGGCGAGAAGATCGTCGGGTCGGGACTGAACCGTATCCAGCCCAATTCGCCGGTGACCGTCGCGCGGGATGGCCCGGCCCGCGCCGGTGCCTCTCCGACGCAAGCCGCCTCGGCCCAGGGCGCAGCCCGATGATGATTTCGGATCTGGCGGTCCGACGCCCGGTCTTCGCGGCCGTCGCGGCGATCGTCCTGTGCGTCGTAGGGCTGGCTGCCTTTTTCTTCACGCCGGTGCGTGAACTGCCCGACGTCGATCCGCCGACGGTATCGGTCTCGACCAGCTACGCCGGGGCCTCGGCCGAGGTGATCGAGAGCCGGATCACCGAGCCTATCGAGCAACAACTGGCCGGTATCCAGGGCGTCGAGCGGATCAACTCGACCAGCCGCGACGGCCGGTCCAACGTCACCGTCGAGTTCGCACTGGACCGGGACATCGACGTTGCGGCCAACGATGTGCGCGACCGGGTCTCGCGCGCCCAAGGCGCTCTGCCCGATCAGGCCGATCCGCCCCAGATCGCCAAGGCCGACGCCGACGCCCAGCCGATCATGGTGCTGTTCTTCCGCTCCGACGCGATGAACCGGCTCGAGCTCACGGATTACGCCGACCGGTACCTGGTCGATCAGCTGGCCACGGTGCCCGGCGTCGCGACGGTCCAGATCTATGGCGAGCAGCGCTATTCGATGCGCATCTGGCTGGACGCCAATGCGCTGGGTGCAAGAGGACTGACGGTTTCGGACGTCGAATCGGCCCTGACCACACAGAACGTCGAATTGCCGGCGGGGGCTTTGGAGTCGACCGCCAAGGACTACACGGTGCGTGTGGCGCGAAACTATGCGCGGGCGGAGGATTTCGCCCAGCTGCCTATTGGCAACACCGGCTCGGCCTCGGTGGCGTCCGGCAGCGGCGCGGCCCTGGCCGCCACCAGCACAGGCGCGACCGCGACCGGGGCCCTGCAGCCGGTGGCCAACTATGTGACACGTCTGGGCGACGTGGCGCGGGTGGTCGAGGCGCCGGAAGAGGATCGCCGGCTGTTCCGAGGCAATGGTCTGGACCAGATCGGCCTGGCCGTGACACGCCAGTCCCAGGCCAACGACCTGGAAATCTCGGACGGCGTGAAGGCCCTGATCGAACAGGTCCGGCCGAGTTTGCCGCAGGGTACGGAGCTGGTGGTCGGGTCCGACAACTCGGTGTTCACATCGCACGCAATTGATGAGGTCTGGATCACCATCGGGATCTCGATGGCCCTGGTGGCTCTGGTCAACTTCATCTTCCTGGGCAGTCTGCGGGCGGCGATCATTCCGTCGGTGGTGGCCCCCATCTGTCTGCTGGCGACCTTCATCGTGCTGGCACCGCTCGGGTTCTCGCTGAATCTGCTGACTCTTCTGGCCCTGGTGCTGGCCATCGGTCTGGTGGTCGACGATGCCATCGTCGTGGTCGAGAACATCCAGCGTCGCCTGGATCAGGGCGAGCCGCCGCTGGTCGCTGCCGAGCGCGGGACGCGTCAGGTGTTCTTTGCCGTCATCGCGACGACCCTGGTTCTGCTGGCGGTGTTCGCACCGCTGCTGTTCCTGCCGGGATATGTGGGGCGGCTGTTCGTCGAGCTGGCAGCGGCGATCGCGGCGGCCATCGCCTTCTCGGCCTTCCTCGCCCTGTCGCTGACGCCGATGATGGCGTCCAAGATCCTGCGTCCGGCCCACGGTGGTGGCTGGCTGGCCCGTCGGGTCGACGGTGCCATGGACAAGCTCAAGAACTCCTACGAGAACTCGCTCAGCGCCATGGTCGGCAAGCGGGCGGCGGTCATCGCGGTCGCCCTGGTCGTGGTCGGCGTCGCCGGTGGGGCCGGGGCGATGTTCCTGACCCTGCCCAACGAACTGGTCCCGGCCGAGGATCGCGGCCGGGTCCAGGTCCGGGTCCAGGGGCCGGAGGGGGCGGGCTTCAACTATACGCGCGACATCATGCTGGGGCTCGAGCCCATCCTGGCGGAATACAAGGCGTCGGGCGAGGTCGAGAGTTTTCTGATCTCGGCTCCGGGCTTTGGCGGTAGCGGCTTCAACTCCGGCAACGCCAACCTGTCGCTGGTCGACTGGTCCAGACGCGAGCGATCCGCCGACGAAATCGCCCAGGAACTGAACGGCAAGCTGCGCAACCAGACGGGGGCCCAGGTCAATGCCTCCACGCCAGGGGCCTTCCAGCGCGGTGGCGGCAACTCCAACTCGATCGAGATGATCGTGACGGGTGCCGAGTATCCCGAAATCTATCGCTGGCTTCAGCCCGTGCTGGCGGCGGCGCTCGAGAACCCGGGTCTGTCGCGGCCGCGATTGAACTATGAGCCGAACTCGCCGCGCCTGCTGGTCGATGTCGATCCGCAGAAGGCGGCGGCGCTGGGGGTGTCTTCCCAGGAGATCGGCAGGACGCTAGAGACCATGTTCGGGTCACGCCGGGCGACCACCTATCTGAAGGGCGGGCAGGAATACGACGTCATCCTTCAGACCGAGCGGGCCAACCGGTCCAACGTCAGCGATCTGGAGGCCCTGTACGTCAGTTCGGGGGGCGGGACGCTCGTTCCGCTGTCTTCGGTCGTTCAGACCGAGGTGACCGGCGACACGCCGGACCGCCGGCGTCTCGATCGCCAGCGCGCCATCACGATCAGCGCCGACCTCAATCCCGGCACGACGATCGCCGATGCCGTGATCTTCTTCAACGATCTCGCAGCCCAGCAGCCGCAGGGCGTGGTCAATGTCCAGTATGGCGGTGCCGCGCGCGATCAGCAGGAGGCGGGCAATGCCGTCGGCATCGCCTTCGGATTCGCCCTGCTGCTGGTGTTTCTGGCCCTGGCCGCGCAGTTCGAGAGCTGGATCACCCCGGCGGTCATCATGCTGACGGTGCCGCTGGCGGCTGCGGGCGGGCTGTTCGGGCTGTTCATGGCGGGGTCCAGCCTGAACATCTATTCCCAGATCGGGCTGATCATCCTGATCGGCATCGCCGCCAAGAACGGCATTCTGATCGTGGAGTTCGCCAACCAGCTTCGGGACCAGGGACGGTCGATCAAGGAGGCCATCACCGAGAGCTCGGCCCTGCGTCTGCGGCCGATCATCATGACCTCGATCGCCACGGCGTTCGGGGCCCTGCCCCTGGCCCTGTGGCAGGGCGCGGGTGCCGGCAGTCGTCAGACGATCGGCGTGGTGATCTTCACCGGCGCGATCTTCGCCACGATCCTGACGCTGTTCGTGGTGCCGGTGATCTATGGCGCACTGGCGCGGTTCACGAAGTCACCCGAATCGACCGCACGCCGGATCGAGGAATGGGAAGCGCAGGAACTGTCCGGACCCGGTGTACCAGCGCCAGCGGAGTAGGCTTCGGTGAGTCGTGAATAGTGAGCGAGAGGTGAGCGTGATCGGCTGATCTGCACTCACTACTCACTACCTACCTCACGTCCTCAGCGCGTCGCTCCCTCGACGCCGATATAGGCGACGACATCGCGGCGATCGGTGGCATCGGGCAGGCCGGGGAAGGTCATCTTGTTGCCCGCCAGGAAGGTGCGGGGGTTCTCCAGCCAGTGATCGACCTTGTCGCCGTCCCAGGTGAAGCCGGCTGATTTCAGGGCCGGCGAATAGTTGAACCCAGCGTGGGTTCCGGCAACGCGGCCGATGACGCCGTTCAGATTGGGGCCGGTCATGTTCGAGCCGCCCGGAACGAGCGTATGGCAGGAGCGGCAGCGAGCGAAGACGGCGCGTCCGTTCTCCAGGTCGGCCTCGGAATAGGGGGCGGGCAGGGCGGCGAGCAGGGTCGCACGCTCGGCGTCGGTCAAGGGCGGCGGAGGCGGCGCGGCGGGCGGGCCCGAAGGCTCGCCGGAGCCACAGGCGGCCAGCAGGGTCATGGCCGACATCGACAGAACCAGTTTCCGCATCTTCGCCTCTCGTGACATCGCTGCGGTGATAGCCGAACCGCGCGACCATGCAACGCGGCGTATGGCTCTGGACGGGAGACTATCGCACCTGATAATCACCCGCAGGAAGACGGAACGGCTCAAGGTCGGCCGCGTACGGACAATTGGATGAGCCTCGTCCCATGACAAACGTCATCAAGCTGAGCGAGGCCCGCGTCGGCCAGCGCGGCGTCATCACCGAAGTCGGCACCCATTGCCATCACCAGGCCGAGGACGTCGAGCTGGAGCGTCGGCTGCTGGAACTGGGCTTCGTTGAGGGAGCCAGGGTCGAGCTGATCCACGAAGGCCTGTTCGGGCGCGATCCGATTGCGATCAAGGTGGACGATATGCGGGTGGCCTTGCGGCGTCGCGAGGCGGCCAGTCTGACTGTCGATGTCGGCACGGAAGCCCTAGCGGAAGCCGCCGAATAATGGATATCGCTGTGCGCGCCGCCCGGGTCGCCTTGGTCGGCAATCCGAACTCGGGCAAGACCGCCCTGTTCAATGCCCTGACCGGTGCCCACCAGAAGGTCGCCAACTATGCCGGCGTAACCGTCGAGCGGAAGGAGGGCTTCATCCGCTCGCCGTCTGGCCGTTCGCTGTCAGTGCTGGACCTGCCCGGCACCTATTCGCTGCGCGCACGGAGCCCGGACGAAGAGGTGACGCGCGATGCCGTCCTGGGGCGGCTGGCCGGAGAGCCCGCACCCGACGTGGTGGTCTGCGTCGCCGATGCGACGAACCTTCGGCTCGTGCTGCGGCTGGCGCTGGAACTGCGTCAGGTCGGGCGGCCGATGGTGCTGGCGCTCAACATGTACGACATCGCCCAGCGGCAGGGTCTGCGGATCGACCTGGAGCGGCTGAAGGCCGAACTTGGTGTGCCGATCGTGACAACGGTGGCGACGCGAAGGCGGGGGATCGATGAGTTGGTGGCCGAGGTGGAGGCGCTGGCGCTGACCTCGGCCATGGCGGCTCCCGAAGGCGAAGGGGCGTGGCGCGCGCCGGATGCGGCGGAAATCCGGTCCGCCCACCGCGAGGCCGAGCGGATCATGAAGGCCTGTGTACGACCACCCGAGCGCCCCGACACCCTGACCGGCAGGATCGACGGCGTGTTGCTGCATCCGGTCGGCGGGCTGGCCATTCTGATGGCCCTGCTGTTCGTGATGTTCCAGGCCGTGTTCGCCTGGGCCACCCCGGCCATGGACGCGATCGAGGCGGGCTTTGGCCTGCTGGGCGCGGGCGTGTCGGCGGTGGTGCCCGACACCGGCGCGGTCTGGCCTCTGGTGCAGAGTTTGATCGTCGACGGCCTGATCGCGGGCGTGGGCGGGGTGCTGGTCTTCCTTCCCCAGATCATCATCCTGTTCGCCTTCATCATCCTGCTGGAAGACTTCGGCTATATGGCCCGCGCGGCCTTCCTGATGGACCGCATCATGGGCGGGGCCGGGCTGCACGGGCGGGCCTTCATCCCGCTGCTGTCCAGCTTCGCCTGCGCCATTCCGGGCGTCATGGCGGCGCGGGTGATCGACGCCAAGCGGGACCGGCTGACCACCATCATGGTCGCGCCCCTGATGACCTGTTCGGCCCGCATCCCGGTCTACACATTGATCATCGGGGCCTTCATTCCGCAGCAGACGGTGTGGGGGTTCGTGAACCTGCAGGGACTGGTGATGTTCGGCCTGTATGCCGCCGGTATCGTCTCGGCGCTGGCGGTCTCGTTCGTGATCCGCAAGGTGTTCTGGCGAGGCGCGGTCGAGCCCTTCATGATGGAGCTGCCGAGCTACAAGTGGCCGGACCCGAAGAATGTGCTGTTCAATCTGTGGCTTCGCGCCAGGATCTTCATGGAGCGGGCGGCGCGGATCATTCTGCCCCTCATGGTCATCGTCTGGGCCCTGGCCACCTTCCCTTATCCGCCCGAAGGCGCGACCCAGCCGGCCATCGACTATTCCTTCGCCGGGATGATCGGCCACGCGCTGGAGCCGTTGTTCGCGCCGATCGGCTTCAACTGGCAGATGGTCATCGCCCTGGTACCCGGCATGGCCGCGCGCGAGGTCGCAGTGGCGGCGTTGGGCACCGTCTACGCCGTCGGTGATGCCGAGGCGGCGGGCAGCCTGCTCGGGGCGACGCTGGCGGCGCAGTGGTCGCTGGCCACAGGTCTGTCCTTCCTGGCTTGGTACGTCTTCGCGCCGCAGTGCGTGGCGACGCTCGGCGTGGTCAAGCGCGAGCTGAACAGCTGGAAATGGATGTGGGTCATGGTCGTTTATATGTTCGCCCTGGCCTATCTGGCGTCGCTGGTGACCTATCGCGTCGCGGTCGCCCTTGGCGGAGGCATGGTCGGCGGCTAAGGCCGTCCCATGCCGCAACCGGTCGTCATCGCCATCCTGCTGGGCCTGCTGGGCACCGTCGTCGGCAGCTTTCTGGCAGCGGTGACTGTGCGGCTGCCGCGAGAGGAAGGCGTCGTTTTCGGCCGGTCACGCTGTATGAGCTGTGAGCAGACCCTGGCCCCGGCGCATCTGGTTCCGGTGTTGAGCTGGCTTTGGCTGAAGGGAAAATGCGGCTGGTGCAGGGCGGCGATCTCGCCGCGCTACATCCTGATCGAACTGGCAGCAGCGGCGATCGGCGCCTGGGCTGCGCTTGCCGGTGGCGACTGGGTCTTCGTCGCAGCGACGGCGGTGCTGGGCTGGCAGTTGTTGTTGATCGCGATCATCGACGCCGAGAATTTCTGGCTTCCAGACATCCTGACCTGGCCTCTGGCTGCCACGGGCCTGATCGCGGTAGCCGTGCTGGGGCAAGCCATTCCGTGGGCGCAGATCATCGGCGCGGTGGCGGGCTTCGGATCGCTGTGGCTGCTCGCCTGGACCTACAAGCGGCTGCGCGGCCGCGACGGGCTGGGCGGCGGTGATCCCTTCCTGTTCGGCGCGGCGGGCGCCTGGGTCGGCTGGATGGGGTTGCCCAGCGTCCTGCTGTGGGCCTGCCTGGCGGGGTTCGCCGTCGTGATGGCGAGGCTGATCGTCCGGCGGGCCGTCAGCGGGTCCGACCGGCTGCCGTTCGGGTCATTGCTGGCGATCGGGATATGGCTGACCTGGCTTTACGGTCCGATCGGTGCCTAGACGTCGGCTGCGGTCCAGCCCTGGGTCGGCGAACCCTTGCGCGGATAACTGCGGATCGTGATCCGCTCCCGCTCGCCCTCGCGCCGCTCGACCACCAGCCGCGCGACCTGGGCGTCGTCGTGGAACAGATAGCCCTTGATGGCGTCCAGCAGGGCCTTGGCCAGGTTGTCCAGGTCCAGCACGGGCGGGTCGCCGACATGCTCCATGGTGATCTCGACGACGTAATCGCCCCAGGACGGTCGCGACGACCATTCCTTACGCATGAACTCATAGACCAGCGGCTTGTAGTATTTGGCCTGGGTGGTCAGGCCGTCGATGGTGATCTCCACCGCCTCGCCGACTTCGCGGGCGCGGACCTTGCCGGTGCCGATCCAGGCGGGCTGGCCGCCTTGCGGTGTCATCGGGCAGCCGGGCTGCGGCGGGGGCCGACGATGAAGCCGTCTCTGCCGATCTCGCACCAGTCCGAATAGCCGCCCGTGGCATAGACTTGGCGGAACGCGACCGGGTCATCCAGTTTTTCGGCCGTGGCGGGGTCGGAGTGAATTCCCTGAACGGTCTCCATCCCGGCCACGACTTGCCCGAAGGCCGCGAAGCCCTGACCGTCGGGATTGCGCGCGCCGCCGAAATCCAGCGACGGCGAATCCTTGACCACGATGAAGAAGCTGGATGTCGCCGTGTCCGGCCCGTCGCGGGCCATCGAGATCGTCCCGGCGACGTGAGTCAGACCGGTGTCGCGCGTCCGCTCCAGCGGGATGGGCCCAAACCCCGGATCGTCAGGTCCGTGAGAGGATGCGGCCTGGATCACGTCGATGGGGTTCGGGTTGGCGTCTGTCTCGCTGACCACGGTGCGAAAGAAGCCGCCGCGTGGGAAATGGCCGCGCTGGACGTAGCGCAGGAAGTTGCAGGTCGTGACGGGGGCGTTGATCGCGTCCAGCGACACGGTGATGCTGCCGTACTCGGTCCTGAGGGTCACGCGCGGCTGATAGAAGACGGGGAAGCTCTGAACCGCCACGGCCGCCGCCAACATCAGACCCGTGATCGACATCGCCTCGCCTTGCTCCCTGCCGCTCAGGTGCTACACCGCCGCGCATCCCTCCGCCACGCCTTCAGGCCATCGATTCATGACGACGCACCGCACAGAAACCGACACCTTCGGCCCGATCGAGGTCGCCGCTGACCGATACTGGGGTGCCCAGGCGCAAAGGTCGCTGGGCAACTTCAAGATCGGCTGGGAAAAGCAGCCCCTGCCCATCGTGCGCGCCCTCGGAATCGTCAAGCGCGCCGCCGCCGAAACCAATATGGCGCTGGGCCGGCTGGACCCCGTGATCGGCAACGCCATCGTGCGTGCGGCCGACGAGGTGATCGAGGGCAAGCTGGACGACCATTTCCCCCTGGTGGTCTGGCAGACGGGGTCGGGCACCCAGTCCAACATGAACGCCAACGAGGTGATCAGTAACCGCGCCATTGAGATGCTGGGCGGCGAGATGGGCTCCAAGACGCCGGTCCACCCGAACGACCACGTCAACATGAGCCAGTCGTCCAACGACACCTATCCCACCGCCATGCACGTCGCCTGTGCCGAGGAGGTTGTCCACCGCCTGCTGCCCGCCCTGCAACAGCTGCGCAACGCCCTGAACGACAAGGCCGAGGCCTGGAAATCGATCATCAAGATCGGCCGCACCCACACCCAGGACGCCACGCCCCTGACGCTGGGTCAGGAGTTCAGCGGCTATGTCCAGCAGGTCGCCAAGGGCATCGAGCGGATCGAGGCGACCCTGCCTGACCTGATGCAGCTGGCCCAGGGCGGCACCGCGGTCGGCACCGGCCTGAACGCGCCGATCGGGTTCGCGGAAGGCGTGGCGGATCGCATCGCCGCCATCACCGGCCTGAAGTTCACCACGGCCCCGAACAAGTTCGAGGCCCTGGCCGCCCACGACGCCATGGTGTTCAGCCACGGGGCGATCAACACGGTCGCCGCGTCCCTGTTCAAGATCGCCAACGACATCCGCTTCCTGGGCTCCGGCCCCCGCTCCGGCCTCGGCGAACTGGCCCTGCCCGAGAACGAGCCGGGCTCCTCGATCATGCCGGGCAAGGTCAATCCGACGCAATGTGAAGCGTTGACCCAGGTCTGCGTCCAGGTGTTCGGCAACAACGCGGCACTGACCTTCGCGGGCTCACAGGGGCATTTCGAGCTGAACGTCTTCAACCCGGTGATGGCCTATAATTTCCTGCAGTCGGTGCGGTTGGTGGCCGATGCGGCGGTGTCGTTCA
This sequence comes from Brevundimonas sp., assembly GCF_044239655.1. Classification (GTDB taxonomy): domain Bacteria; phylum Pseudomonadota; class Alphaproteobacteria; order Caulobacterales; family Caulobacteraceae; genus Brevundimonas. The sequence continues at coordinate 1,500 of NZ_JBIIAY010000045.1, read as the reverse complement.
CCGAAAACTGTGTGGTGGGCATCGAGCCCCGCATCGACAACATCGAGCGTGGCCTGAACAACTCCCTGATGCTGGTCACCGCCCTGAACGGCAAGCTGGGCTACGACGCCTGCGCCAAGATCGCCAAGACCGCGCACAAGAACGGCACCACCCTGCGGCAAGAGGCTGTCGGAGGCGGCTATCTGACTGACGCCGAGTTCGACGAGGCTGTGCGGCCCGAGAAGATGATCTCGCCGGGTTAAGGCTGTGCCGACGGCCAGCGACCAGGAATTCGGCCGCGTTGGGGCCGTGCGCATTCGAGGCGTCCTGAGCGCTTTGGAAGTCGGGTCGCTGGTTGGCCGCCTCGAGCCACAGATCAGCCGCCGTGCCGGCGTTCGATTGAAGGTCGAGCCGGAAGTGGCGGCTCTGCTGGCCGCCGATGGCGCGGTGGGGCGGGTCGCAGCGGGGCTGATTGGGACTGAGGCGAGGCCGGTTCGCGCAGTCCTCTTCGACAAGAGCCCGCAGGCCAACTGGGTTGTCGCCTGGCATCAGGACCGGACCATCCCGATAAGAGAACGTCACGAGGTCCAAGGTTTCGGTCCTTGGTCGACCAAGGACGGAATCCTGCACGTCGCACCGCCATTGAGCGTTCTGGATGGGATGGTCACGCTGCGACTGCATCTCGATCCTGTCGACACCGGGAATGCGCCCCTGATCGTGGCTCTGGGCTCGCATCAGTTCGGGTATGTACCGGCTGACCTTGCGGCCGAACGCGCAGCCGCCTGCGATTTTCTGACCTGCGAAGCCGAGCCTGGTGATGTCTGGGCCTATTCGACGCCGATCCTTCACATGTCGGCGCGATCGACGGGTGACCGGCGCAGGCGAGTGTTGCAGATCGACTACGCAGCCACCACGCTGCCCGCCCCGCTCGAATGGCGCGGGATTGGTGCGTGAGCGACGACCGATTGGCCGATCGGTGCGTTTCAGTTAGCCTGCACGCATGGGCAAGGTCGAACTGAACATCGGCATCGATCCGGAGTTGATCGAACAGGCCAGGCGGCTGGGAATTTCGATCGCCGGGATGGACGAGCGTGCGCTGCGACTGCATCTGCAGAAGGTCGATCCGGCGGAGGCCGAGGCGCGTGCGAAGCGCTGGGCCGAGGACAATGCGGACGCGATCAAGGATCACAACCGCCGCATCGCCGAGCGGGGCGTCCTCTCCGACTATCTGCGGACGTGGTGAGTGCGGCAGTTCGACGTCTATGAAAATCCGTCAGCGGAGGCGCGCCGGTTCGCACCCTATGTGGTTGTCATGTCGTCCCACTTGATCGTCGGTTTCGATGATGCGGTCGTGGCTCCACTGGTTAATGACAGCGCCGTGGTCGTTCCAGGACTGATCCTCCCTCGTTTCAGTGGACACCCATGCTAGCTTTTCGGAGCTGGAGAGGAGTGTCTGATGAGTGTTCAACGCCGGGCGTTTCCGGAATCGTTCAAGCGTGAGGCCGTTGATCGTGTCGCCAA
>NZ_JBIIAY010000044.1:0-23930 GCF_044239655.1 Brevundimonas sp. | reverse complement strand
ATCGGAATGTCGGCCTGCGCGGCCCTCGACAGCGGCGACAACGGCCGCTCCGGTGCCTACGGGGGCGTGGACGCCGGTCGCTCCGGCGGCTGATCGCCTCGCCGCTCAAGGAATCCGTGGCGAAAGTCCGCCTTTTCGGCTAGAAGCGAACAGCGGACGCCGACTGTCGCGCCGCGCCGGTTCCAAACCCCCCTAGATGTTACTGATCGCCATCGTCGTCGTTCTGCTCCTCGTGGTGCTCAACGGCCTGTTCGCCATGACCGAGTTGGCGGTCGTTTCCTCGCGCAAGTCCAAGCTTCAGAGCCGTGCCGAGCGCGGTGACCGGGGGGCCCGGGCTGCACTGAAACTGTCCGAAGACCCGACGCATTTCCTCTCGGCGGTCCAGGTCGGCATCACCCTGATCGGCATTCTGGCGGGTGCCTATGGTCAGGCGACGATCGCAGGCGAGCTGGACAAGATCCTGACGGTCTCCTTTCCCGCCCTGGCCGACTACACCCAGATCTTCTCGACGGCCCTGGTGGTCATCTGCATCACCTATGTGTCGCTGATCGTCGGCGAGCTGGTGCCCAAGCGGCTGGCGCTGATCTTTCCCGAATCGATCGCGGCAAAGATGGCGGCGCCGATCTCGACCCTGGCCATCGTGCTGCACCCGTTCGTCAGCCTGCTGACGGCTTCCACCTCGGGCATTCTCAAGATCATGGGCGTCAAGGACCGCGACGGCTCAGACGTCACCCAGGAAGAGGTCGAGACCATGATCGCCGAGGGTACGGCGTCGGGTCTGATCGAACCCGAAGAACAGACGATGATCGAGGAAATCCTGCGTCTGGGCGACCGACCGATCCGTGTGGCCATGACGCCGCGCCACGAGGTCTTCTGGGTGGCGCTGGACGATTCGGAAGCCGTCTTGCGCGAAGAGGTCCGCACCTGCCCCTATTCGCGGATCGTGGTGGCCCGCGAGAACGACGTGGATAACCCGCTGGGCGTGGTCCACAAGAAGGACCTGCTGGATAGCCTGCTCGACAACGGCGAGTTCAATATCGAGAAACACGTCCAGACCCCGGCCTTCATTCCGCAATCGACCTCGGTGCTCAAGGCGCTGGAAATTCTGAAGGCTTCCAAGGTCCACATGGCGTTTCTGGTCGACGAGTTCGGGGCCTTCGAGGGCGTGGTGACTGCCACCGACCTGCTGGAAATGATCGCCGGCGACTTCGACGAAGGCCACGACGACGCTGACGTCAGCGTGCGCGAGCGCGAAGACGGCAGTTGGCTGGTGGATGGCCAGACCGATCTGGACGAACTGTCCGATGTCCTGGGCGAGGATTTCGGCGAGACCGAAGGGTTCCACACCGTTGCCGGTCTGGTCCTGCACCACCTGTCACGCGTGCCCGACGAGGGCGAGATCCTGCAGCTGGGCCGGTTCGAGGTCGAGGTGGTCGACATGGACGATCGCCGGATCGACAAGCTGATCTTCAAACAGGTCGTCGATCCCGAGGACGAGAAGAAGGCCGTCGCCGAACACTACGAGGGGTGAGGCTCGGTTCATCTATCCCGGTGTGTCGGAACCCTTGGCGGCCATCCCGGGTTGGCTGACGATCGCGCGCACGCCGATCTGCTGGGCGTGCTCGAAATTGAGGGTCAGGGACACCTGATCGCCGGGCACCAGAGGCTGGGTCAGGGCCATCAGCATGATGTGGTTGCCACCCGGTGCCAGCGACACGGCTTGGCCTTCGGGAAGGGACAGGCCGTCCTTCAGTTCGGCCATCTTCATCATGCCGTCTTCGACCTTCACCTCATGGATCTGGGCGGTACCGGCCACCGGCGAGTTGACCGAGACCAGCCGGTCGTCACGCTCTGCGGTCAGGGTCATGTAGCAACCGGTGACAGTACGACCCTTGAGCGTCGGTCGACACAGGATGTCGGCGACAGCCACACTGGACGGCGTCTCGGGGGGCGGCACACAGGCGGCGAGCGAGAAAAGAGCGACGGGGATGAGCAGACGGTTCATGTCAGTATTCCTTGATGTCTTCAGGGACGCACGGATGCGGATCGGAGACGACGCACGGTGACGTCGGCGAGCAGGGCCACGACCAGGCTCAATCCCGTCAATGGAAAGAGAATGCCGAGGGGCAGCACGATGCCGAGCACCGCCGCGCGGGTCCGGGGGTCGGCGGGGGCCTCGGGCGCGCCCAGTTGGCCCTTGGCCAACCGGGGCGGCCGGCGCTTCCACCACATGAAGATGCCGCTGATCGCCAGAAGCCAGATGGCGATACAGCCGCCGAGCATCACATAGCGATTGATCCAGCCATACTGGCGGCCTTCGTGAACGGCGATGCCCCACTCGAAGGCTTTCGCCCCCACGCCGAACTGACCGTAGGCGACGTCGGCCTGAACCGTGCCCGTTCCCGGCTGGATATAGAGGATTCGGGTGTCCTCGACCCGATCCACGACGCGCGCGGCGGTCCAGGCGACGGTCGGGTCGGTCGGGATGGAGATGGTATAGGGTCGCGCCAATTCTCTGCTGTCTGCTGCGTCGATCACGCTCGACAGCCTGGCCGGGACAGGAGCGGGCATCAGATGATCGCCGTGCATCACCATCCCCTCCATGGTCCAGCCGACGCCCACGGGTGCGTCCTGGTGCTCGGCATGGGCGAAGGCTCCGGCGGGAGGCTTTGGCCGACCGAGGCCGTGTTCCTTGACATAGGCCATGTACTGATCGCCCCAGAAGGCCGACCAGGGCATTCCGGTCACCGCGAGGAAAGCAATCACCGCTCCGGCGTACAGGCCGGTCACGGCGTGCAGGTCGCGCCAGAACGGGCGACGTTTCGGATCGGTCGCCCTGAGGGTCACCACCCCGACTTGCCGCCCGCGTGGCCACCACATGAAGATGCCGGTGGCGACCAGGATGATGGCCCAGCCGGCCACGATCTCGACGACATAGTTGGCCCAGGATCCCACCAGGACCAGGCTGTGCAGCCGTTTCACCGTCTCCATCACGCCACCGAACGGCGTCACGCCGATCAGCCGGGCATCGTGCGGATCGACGAAGGCCGTGCGCTTGCTCCCGTCCGGCAGCCTGACCGTCAATCGGGCCGCCTCGTCGGCTCGCACCGGGACCAGGACATTGGCGACCTTGCCACCGGTCACGGCCTCAGCGGCGGCGACCCAGCGGTCGGGCGAGGTGGTCTGAGGCCGCGCCTCGACATGGGACAGGGACCGGTAGGCCAGGCCGTCGATCTCGGTCTTGAACAGATAAAGGCCCCCCGTCAGGGCCATCAGCATCAGGAAGGGCAGGACCAGCAGTCCGGCGTAGAAATGCCAGCGCCAGACCGCGCGATAGGCACCCGAAAGGGGAGCGGCCGAAGCCGCTCCCGAGGTATCGTTGCCGGACATCAGTAGTCGATCCGCAGACCGATGAAGGCCGAGACGCCTTCGCCCGGCCAGAAGACGGCGGTGGAGGCGACGCGGGCATCCGTCACCGCCCCGAAGTTGGAGACATAGCGCTCGTCGGTCAGGTTGCGTGCATCGACGAACAGGCGGGTCTTCTCGCTGACCGTCCAGCCGAAGCCGAGGTTCAGGATGGTATAGCCGGGGGCCTTCAGCGTGTTCTGGTAGTCGACCCAGCTGTCGGAGGGGGTCGATTCGACCGACGGAGCGACGAACCAGCCGGAGGGGTGGTCATAGCGCAACTCGGCCCGGTACAGATGCGGCGGGACCAGCGGCAGGTCGTTGTTGCCGTAGGCCTTGTCGCCCTCGAAGAAGAAGTCCGAATAGGCATAGGTCTGGCGCAGCCTCCATCCGGGTGCGAACCGCCAGTCGAGCCCGGCCTCGATCCCCTGATGCACGGTGGGCCCGGCGTTGAAGGTTGCCGCCGGGATGCCAAGGGCGGGATTGACGATGAAGGTCAGCAGTTCGTTGTCCAGCTCGGCGCGATAGACCGCGACGTCCCACGAGAACTGCGTGTTGCGACCCCGAACGCCCGCCTCGTACGTCCAGGCCTCCTGAGCTTCGATCGCCGCGAAGCCGCCGACGGTGGGGGACAGGGAGCCGAAGTTGGGCGGCTCGATCGAGCGGGTGACGTTGGCATAGGCCTGGGCCCCCGAGGTGCCTTCCCACAGCAGACCGACGCGTGGCGCGAACCACTCATAGTCCTTGCCCGTGGTCAGGTTGAAGGTCGAGGCGACGCCGGGCAGGGCGAAGCTCTGATAGTCCCTTTCAGCCCGGCCAAGAGCCCCGCCGGCGACCAGGGCGACGCTGTCGGTGACGAACAGGCGGCCCTCGCCGAACACATCCAGTGCCTCGGCGTTCTGGCGGGCCTTGGCGGTGCGGGTGCCGCTGGAACCGCGCACATTGACGAACTGCTGGGCGTCCAGGTCACCGACCCGGTACCAGGCCCCGCCGAAGGCGTCGGCGCGAAGGCCGAACAGCCGGCCCTCCCAGTCCAGCCGACCAAAGGCACCGTAGTTGCGGCTCTGCTGGTCGATGACCTGGAAGATCGGATGGTGCAGATCCTTCCAGGTCCCGTAGATCGCGCCCTCGAACAGCAATCCGGGCGACAGCCGCCATTGGGTCGACAGGGTGGTGCGGGCCGAGGCGTAGTCGCGCTGATAGTCGTTGGCGACGTTGGCCGCGGCGGGCATCACCGGGGTGCTCAGCGCCTGGGCCAGGGTCAGGGAGCCCGGAATCTGCTGGTGGATGTAGGCCCCCTGGACGATCAGCCGGACCTCGCGGTCCTCGCCGAAGCTCTTGCCGAGGTTGGCCGTGATGTATTGCTGCTGGCCGTCCGAATTCTGGCGCCAGCCCTCGGCGGTCGCGCCGGTGACGCCCAGATAGCCGTCCCAGTCGCCGCGAACACCGCCGACCTCGGCGTGAACCCGTGCGGTCTGCCAGGAGCCGTAGTCGGCACGAACGCTGGCCGTGTGGCCGATGCTGGCACCGTTCGGCGTGACCAGGTTGACCGCCCCGCCCAGCAGGGACCCGCCGAAGCGCAGGGCATTGCCGCCCTTGTAGACCTCGGTGTAGCGGGCGAGCAGGGGATCGACCATCTGGACGTCGCCATATCCGTCGGCTTCGTTGAACGGAATGCCGTCCTGCGACACGAACAGGCCGCGCAGGTGGTTGGCGTTGCCGATGCCGGACCCGCGGATCGAGATGCGTACATCTCCGCCCCACTTCTTCTGCGCATAGACGCCGGACACGTCGCGCAGGGCGTCGGCGATGTTGGGTGCGTACCGATCCTGAAGGCTTTCAGCCGAAACCACGGCGACGGCACCCGGTGTGCGCGACAGGCGGCGACGAGCGTCGGCGACCACGGGCGGATCTTCGGGGTTGCGGGCTCCGGTGACGATGATCTCGTCCAGCTGGGTGGAGGGGCCCTGAACGACTGTCTGGGCGGCGGCGGCGGCGGCGGTGGGCAGGGCGGTCATGCCGAGCGCGGCGGCACCCAGCGTCATGAACAGCGCGCGTGGCGCTGCGGTGGTCTTGAGAGACATGGAGTTTCTGGTCCTGAACAGGGATGAGCAGGCGCGCGCGGGTTCGCGCTGCGCCGGGATGCGTCAGTCGGGGCTGTTCAGGCCTGAGGAGGAGCGGTCGAGGGGGGACGCGGCGGCGCACGCGCGGGCGGGCGGGGCCGATCGTTGATGGCCACGAAGACCTGGGCCGGGCGGGTGATTCCCGCCGACAGGGGAGCCACGACGGGGACGTCGGGCAGGGCTGCGGGGGCGACCAGCAGGCAGGCGGCGCATTTGACCCCGGCCAGTCCCTTGGACCCACCGTGCTCGCCGTCCATGCCCACGGCAATGGTGTGTACGCCCTCCGCCGAGCAGAAGACGATGGGCTGGCCCGGGACCGCTGCCGCCAGGGCCGCGAAAGGCATCAGGCTGGCGAACGTGATTGCGAACGTCGCGGCCAGGAAGGCCAGCGAGCGCATGATCGACCAGTTGTCGGCCTGGGAGCGGGTCACGCGGGGGCCATAGCGGGGCGGCGCGGGTTTGGGAAGCGCGGCATTATGCCTTGGACGGCCGTGGCGCCGCCTCGACCTTGAGCGTCCCCGCCGGGGGTGGCGCAAGCATTTCCGCCGCAGGTCGGCGCGCGAACAGCCAGTCAGCCCAGTCGGCGGGACCGAGCGGCAGTACGCCGCGGTCGTGATAGGGGGCGACATCCGGCCCCGGCTCTGCGGTCAACAGGGAGAAGGCGGTGCCGTCCGGCCCTGATCTCCAGACGGCGGCGAGCCCGAGCACCTCCTGGTTCGCGCCCGACAACAGCCAGCGCGTCTTGGGATATTTGTCGCCCGTGAACTCATAGAAGCCGGTCACCGGCACGATGCAGCGGCCGCCCGAGGCACGGTTCTCGAACTCCCGGCCTTCGGAGCGGAAATTGATGATCGGCGGACGCTTCGGCGCGGGCGGCGGGAAGCCGAACCACATCTCAGACAGGACGGTGGCGGTGTCATTGATCGCGCGGACGGCAACGGTCCCATCCGTAGGTCGAACCTCGTCCCGCGGCGCAATGTTGGGCAGGCCGTCCGAGAATTCGATCGGTGCGCCCGCCGCCTCGAAGATGCGCACCAGCTGGGTCACATTGGCCCTGGCCTGAAACGACGCGCACACGGCCTATTCGCCCCGTGCCTGTTGCCTCGGACTGAATTTGGGGGCCGGGGCCAGGCGCAGCACCTCGCCCTGATAACGTTCGTCCTCGCCCGCGATGGCAAAGGGCAGGGCGTCGGCACAGGCCCGCAGCAGGGCCTCCAGCCACGGCTGCTCGGCCTTGTGGAAGTCGCCCAGCACGTGCGGCATGACCAGGTTCGCCTCGCCCGGATGGCCGATCCCCATGCGGGCGCGTCGGAAGTCGGCGCCCAGGTGGCTGATCAGTGACCGCACCCCGTTCTGGCCCGCCGCCCCGCCGCCGGTCTTCATGCGGAACCGGCCGGGGGCCAGGTCGATCTCGTCGTGGAAGACGATGATGTCCCTGACCGGAATCTTGTAGAACCGCGCGGCCTCGCCGACCGCATTGCCGCTCTGGTTCATGAAGGTCTGGGGCTTCATCAGCAGCACCTTGGCGCCCTCGACCTCGCCCTCGGCGATCACGGACTGGAACTTGGCCCGCTCGGTCCCGAACCGCCACCGACGCGCGATCTCGTCGATCGCCATGAAGCCGATGTTGTGCCGGTTGTTCTGATATTTGGCGCCCGGATTGCCCAGGCCGGCGATGATGATCATGCGTCAGGTCCGGATATGGAAACGGCCCATTCCCGCAAAGGAATGGGCCGTCCCGAAATCGATACTCGTGGGGCGATCAGCCTTCCGACTTGTCGCCTTCGTCGGACTGTTCCGAGGCAGGAACTTCGTCCGCACCGGCTTCGGCGGCGGCGATGGCGTTCTCTTCGGCGATCGTCTCTTCGTCATGGGCTGCCGAGATGGCGGCCGACGAGGTCTTGATCGAGGCGATCACGAAGTCGCGGTCGGTGATGGTGGGGCTCACGCCTTCGGGCAGCTTGATGTCCGAGAAGCGGATGGTGTCGCCCAGCTTGTGGCCGGCCAGGTCGACGACCAGGTCTTCAGGGATGTGGTCGGCGGCGACCGAGATCTCGACCGAGTGACGCACGATTTCGAGCGAACCGCCCTGACGGAAGGCACCGCACTTGTCTTCGTTGATGAAGTGGACGGGCACTTCGATCTTGATGGTCTGATGCTCATCGACGCGCATCAGGTCGAAGTGCAGGGGACGGTCCGAGACGGGGTCGAACTGCACGTCCTTGGCGATGACGGGCTGGGTCTCTTCGCCGTACTTGAGCGTGATCAGGTGGCCCAGCAGCTTGCCGGTATACAGGTTCTTGCGGAAATCCTTCTCGTTGACCGAGATGGCGACGGGGGCCTTGCCGCCGCCGTACAGGATGCCCGGAACCGCGCCCGAGCGGCGGGCTGCGCGCGCGCCGCCGGTGCCGGTGTTTTCGCGGACGTCCACGTTCAGAATGATCTCGGCCATCTGGCTCGCCTCAACAACAAAAACGCCTGCGCCAACTGATGGCTCGCGCGGCGGGGTCATCAACCCTCGAATTCAAGAGCGCGGGTCATTACACGCAAGACGGCCCACACGCAACCGCCTGACGACGATCGACGTCAGCTCGACGGTGCGGAGACGCTGATCACCGGCACGCGGGTCGCGCCGAAGGTGCAGGTACCCAGGTCGCGCACGATGTGACGGCCGACGCAGAACATGTCCTCATAGCTGGGGCGCGAGGCGGCTAGGCACTGGAACAGGTTCAGCTTGGACATCGACAGACAGAACTCGCTGCCGCTCTCCTGCATCAGAGCCTGTGTGTTCGGCCGGGCCTCGTCGCCTGCGGCCCCCAGTGCGGCCAGGGCGGCCATGGCCAGGGCATTGGCGATCACCGGTGTATAGGGCGGCCGCGACGTCCCGCCCGGCACGCTCAGGCCGGACCCGCTGTTGGCCGCAGCGTACAGGCGGGCCGTGTCCTCGGCCGGGGGCATCATGCGCCGTCCCGAGATCTGCTTGATCGCTTCCAGGCGTTCTGCACGGTTCGGCAGCGGGGCGACGGCCCAGCTGCGGCGGGAATCCCCCCGGGCCTGAATGGTATAGGCGTCCTGTTCGACGGCGTCGGCGATCGTGACCATGTCGGAAATGTCGCGGCCCAGGGTGGCGATGATCAGTCCGGCACCGGCCTCCGCACCCGGCAGGGTGGCGGCATAGGCGGGGTTGTAGACGATGTTCTCGATCACCTGGCGGCGTTGAACCGGATCGACGCCGTACTGGCGCACACCGGCGACGAACTCGGGCGACTGCAGCGCCACGATCGAGGCATAGGCGATCATGCCCTGCGACAGCTGGATGGGATCGTAGGCGGCACCCTTGCGCATCGCGGCCTGGATCGATTCGGCGTCCGGGAAACCGCCCCGGATGGTGCCGACGTCGCGCAGGAAGCTGACATAGATGGCGGCCGATTCGGCGACGCCCGAGTTCATCGAAATCGGCGGGGCCACGCGCACTGCGGCGGCGGCCGCTGCGGCGGCGGCCTGGGCCTCGGCCATCCGTTGCGCTTCGAGTTCGGCCTGGGAGGGGCCGGTGGTGCAGCTGGCCAGGACGGCGGCGGCCGCGATGGCGGCCACGGCGAGGCTACGGCGCATGAAGGCCAGGGTCATGGTCGAACTTCCCACGGAGACGCGATTGTACAAGGTCGGCGTCGACACTGCGCCGCCGTTTCGACCCTTATAAGGCCGCAAGCAGGGTTATCGCACTGTTAATCAAACAACTTGGAGACGGACTCCTCATTGGCGATTCGGCGGATGGCTTCGCCGATCAGGGGTGCTACGGGCACGGTGCGGATCTTGGGGCAGTTCAGGACTTCGTGCGGCCGATCGATCGAATCGGTGATGACCAGTTCCTTCAGCGGCCCGTCGGTGACCCGCTGGACCGCCGGTCCCGACAGGACGCCGTGGCTGATATAGGCCGACACACTGGTCGCCCCCGCATCCATCAGGGCCTTGGCCGCATTGACCAGGGTGCCGCCGGAATCGACGATGTCGTCGAACAGGATGCATTCGCGGCCCGACACGTCGCCGATGATGTTCATGACCTCGCTCTCGCCCGCCTTGGGGCGGCGCTTGTCGACGATGGCGAGGTCGACGTTCAGCCGCTCGGCCAGGGAGCGCGCGCGCACCACCCCGCCGACGTCCGGCGACACGATCATCAGATTGCCGCGCTGGTAGTTTTCCTTGATGTCCTGGGCCAGCACCGGCGTGGCGACCAGGTTGTCGGTCGGGATGTCGAAGAAGCCCTGGATCTGGCCGGCGTGCAGATCCATGGTCAGGACCCGGTCGGCGCCGGCGCGGGTGATCATGTTTGCCACCAGCTTGGCCGAGATCGGGGTGCGCCCGCCGGTCTTCCGGTCCTGACGCGCATAGCCGAAATACGGCATGACCGCCGTGATCCGCCTGGCCGAGGCCCGCACCAGGGCGTCGATGCAGATCAACAGCTCCATCAGGTTGTCGTTGGCCGGATAGGAGGTCGACTGGATCACGAAGACGTCCTCGCCGCGGACGTTTTCCTCGATGACGACGAAGACCTCGTTGTCGGCGAACCGCTTCACCTGGGCCTTGGTCAGCGGCATGTCGAGGTGATCGGCGATGGCCTGGGACAACAACCGGTTTGAGTTGCCGGATAGCAGCTTCATCGACCGGTCATCCTTTCGCCGTCATCGGACCGCCAATGACGACTGTTCAGTTCTCGCGCTCTTTACCAGCGCAACGGCCGGGGGCAAGCCACACCTTCGAGGATTCGCCGATCGGCGTGCCCTTCGATCGCATTGGCTTGGACCCGACCGCTGGTGTAGAGGTCGCGGATTCTTCGGGGCGGCGACCATGCGCGGCGTCCCTGTCGCCATGAGGTCCGCCTTGCCTGCTGCTCCGGTGTCCGTCCTGTCCTCGCGCACGACCTTGCGTCGGATCGCCGTCGCCACGGCGGTCATCGTCGCCGCCGCGTCCATCGCCGCCTGTGGCGCGCGCCCGCGTCCGCGCCTGGCCTATGAAGAGCGGCCGGTCGAGCTGCTCTACAACACCGGCTATGACCGGCTGCAGAGCCGTCGCTGGGCCGACGCCGTCGATTATTTCCAGGAAGTCGAGCGTCAGCATCCCTACTCGGAATGGTCGCGTCGCGCGATCCTGATGCAGATCTACGCCTACTACCAGAACGGCAACTATGTGGAATCGGTCGCCGCCGCCGACCGGTTCATCCAGCTGTTCCCGGGTAGTCCGTCGGCCGCCTACGCCTACTACATGCGGGCGACCTGCAATTTCGAGCGCATCGTGGACGTGGGCCGGGACCAGGCGTTCGCGGTGGCGGCGCTGGAAGGCTTGCGGGATGTGGCGCGGCGCTATCCGGGCTCGGCCTATGCCACGGACGCCTCGGTCAAGATCGACATGGTCAACGACCAGCTGGCCGGCAAGGAAATGAACATCGGCCGCTACTATCAGCGCGCCAACCAGCCGCTGGCCGCCATCGGGCGTTACAAGTCGGTGATCGACAGCGACGCCTTCCAGCGCACCTCGCATACGCCCGAGGCCCTGTACCGGCTGGTCGAAGTGTATCTGGGCCTGGGCCTGAAGGAGGAGGCGACCCGCAACGCCGCCGTCCTGGGCTTCAACTATCCGGGCAGCCCCTGGTACGCCGAAGCCTATGCCCTGCTGAGCGAGAACGGCCAGCAGCCCGAGGCCGCCCCGACCGGGCAACGCGAGAGCTGGCTGAGGCGGATCATCCCGGGCTGAGGTTGAGGCCGGTCCGCCGTTCCCGATTGGTTCAGGGTCGCCTATAGACTGACCTTGATGTCGAATCGCACCCACCCATGCTGACTGCCCTTTCCATCCGCGACGTGGTGCTGGTCGATGCGCTCGACCTGGAGGTCGAGGACGGCCTGACCGTGCTGACCGGCGAGACCGGGGCGGGCAAGTCGATCATCCTCGACGCGCTGGGCCTGGCGCTGGGCGGGCGAGGGGATGCGGGCCTTGTGCGGGCCGGTGCCAAACAGGCCGTGGCCACGGCCGTCTTCACCGCGCCGGATGACGCCGACCTGATCGCCCTGATCGCCGAGCGCGGGTTCGACGTGTCGCCGGGCGAGGACCTGATCCTGAGGCGCGTCCTGTCGGCCGACGGCCGCAGCCGGGCCTATGTCAACGACCAGACCGCCGGGGTCGCGGCCTTGCGCGAGATCGGGGCCCGGCTGGTCGAGGTCCATGGCCAGCATGAAACCGTCGGCCTGCTGGACTGGAAGACCCATCGCGGGCTGCTGGACGCCTATGGCGGCACCGCGCCTCAACTGTCGGCCGTGGCGCAGGCCGCGGACCGATTGAAGGCGGCCGAGACCCGTCTGGCCGCCCTGCGCGCCGCCGCCGCCGATGCTGCGGCTCGCTCCGAGGAGATCGCCCTGAATCTGGCCGACCTCGATGCGCTGGACCCGCGCGAGGACGAGGAGACCGAACTGGCCGGAGAGCGCGCCATCCTGGGGGCGGCCGAAAAGGCCATGGCCGATCTGGCCGACGCCCGGACCCAGCTGGGCGGCGACAAGCTGATTCAGAAGCTGTCGGCGGCCTTGCGCGCCGTCGAACACGCCCGCCAGCGCGCCGCCCAGGCCCTGGGGTCTTCAGAGGCCGAGCCGGTGACGGACCCCGCCGCTCCGACCGGCACCGAACACGTCGTCCTGGCCCGCCTGTCCACCGCCGCCGAGGCCATAGACCGCACCATCGTCGAGGCCCTTGAGGCCATCGCCGAGGTGGACGCCGCCGCCAATGCCTTCGATTTCGAGCCCGGTCGTCTGGACAAGGCCGAAGAGCGGCTGTTCGCGTTGCGCGCCGCCGCGCGCAAGCTGAACACCACCGTCCATGCCTTGCCGGCCCTGCGCATCTCTTTGCGCGAGCAGCTTCGCCTGATCGAGGACGGGGCAGAGGCCCTGACCGCCGCTCAGCGCGAGACGACAGCCGCGCGCGAAGCCTATGATCTGGCTGCGACCTTCCTGACCTCGGCGCGCGAAGCGGCGGGTGACCGCCTGACCCGCGCCGTCATGGCCGAACTGACGCCGCTGAAGCTGGACCGCGCCCGATTCCGCGTCGCCTTCGAGCCGGTCGGCGAGGACCGGCGCGGGCCGCTGGGTGTCGAGACCGTGCGCTTCCAGATCGCGACGAATGCCGGCGACGGCTTCGGCCCGCTGGACGCCATCGCCTCGGGCGGCGAACTGGCCCGCTTCGCCCTGGCCATGAAGGCGGCGCTGGCGGGACGCAAGGACCAGCGCCAGCCGGTCATGATCTTCGACGAGGTCGATCAGGGCGTCGGCGGCGCCGTCGCGGAAGCCGTCGGCCAACGCCTGGAACGCCTGTCGTCCGGGGCCCAGGTCCTGGTCGTGACCCACAGCCCCCAGGTGGCCGCTCGCGGCCACACCCACTGGAAGGTCATGAAGTCGGACGCCGACGGAATGACTACGACGACGGTCGTTCCGCTCGACGACGATCGTCGCCGTGAAGAGATCGCGCGGATGCTGTCCGGCGCGGTGATCACCGACGAGGCGCGTGCGGCGGCCAGCGTGCTGATCGGCTAGGGAAAGTTCCAGTCGGGGTTGTGCCGATGGAGTCGAATGCTACCGTCGTTCGGTCGGAACCTTGCGAGTCGGGAATTGCAGATGGCGGTCTTGAGATGGGCGGCGACCGTGATAGTGGGCGCGGGCTTGCTGACGCTGACGGCGGCCACAACCGAGGCACCGGATCCAGTTCGGCCATTGGCGTCTGCGCCCGCCGACATGATCTTGCTCCCGGTCGCTACGCTCGCTCATGATGTTGGCGAGAGCATCAGGGTCTGCATGTATCACGGGGCAAGCCCTCGCGATTATCCGGTCGTTCACGCGACCTGTCGCGGCGGGGGCGACAAATGTACGGCGTTCGTGGCTGTAACGAAGGATGAAGCCGATTTTCTGCTTCTAACCTACGATCTGTCAAATCCGCCTGTCGAAGCCAGCGGAGCTGTCTGCGACCGGCCATTGTTTCTTTCCAGCGGTGTTCTCGGGCAGAGCCGTTGACATCCATTCGACTGAGGACATCGTCTACTGAACGCTGACCCATCCCCCCGCCGACGCATTCCGCGCCGCGTCGTTCGCCGGTCTCGCGATCAGGCCCGACTGGGTGATCCAGACCTCGTAGCGGGCACCGTCGGCCATCGGCATGTAGGTTGCCCCGCCGTACAGGGTGTCGACCGCGTCGACGTATTTGCGATAGCGGCGCGCGGCGTCCCAGACGCTGACGTTCCAGGGGATGACGACGTCCAGGATCCGTCCGTTCTGCGGATCGCCGCCTGACAGGGCGTGGACGCTGCGGGCGCCGGTGCGTTCCTGTTCGATGTTCTGATAGCGGCCCGACAGCCGATCCAGCCGGTACTGGGTGTCCAGACCCAGGACGTTGGCCCACGGCTTCCACTTCAGCACCTGGGCCTCGATCCGCCAGTCGTCGCCGTTGACCGGATACATCGCCGTGCGCGCCGCGCCGCCATCGGCCAGGGGCGGCTGGATCACCGTCACCTCGAAATACTGCGGGGCCAGCTGTCGCAGCTGGATGGTCGCCACAGGCCGTTCGTGGGTCAGCCGGGCATAGGTCTGGATGTTCTGGGCCAGCAGCACCGCCGCTCCCGCCGCCGCGAGCACCGCCCCGCCGCCGATCATTTTCAGCGGCCCTGTGACCCAATGTCCCCGGAAAAGCGAGATCAGGCCGTTCAGCACGAACAGCGCCGCGATGAAGGCGATCAGGGCCGGGGCGATCCACCAGTATGAAATCAACATCGCGGGCCTCCCTTCGCTTACGGCTTAGCTTGCACAATCAAACGCTTGGCCGACGTTTCGGCCGCACGACGCTGGACAGGACGCGCAGCCCGGCTAACCTTGGGCCATGACCCCAGACACCGCCAGCGACTTCTCCTCCGAGGGGCCGTCCTCGCCTGCGAAGACGACGACACCGGCAGGGGTGTCGAGCCTGATCCGTTTCCTGCGCACGCCGTCGCTCGCCCGATCAGTCGTGGCGCTCCTGACGGGTGCCCTGCTGCTTTTGCTCGTCGTGAACGCCAGCACCTTCCTGATGATCCAGCGGACCGCCGGCCTGAACGCGGAGGTTGATACGACCTGGCAGGTCCGCCGTTCGGCCCGAGACCTGATCCTGAACGTCGAGGGGGCAGAGACGGCACAGCGCGGCTTCCTGCTGACCGGCCAGTCCGGCTTTGCCGCCGCCTATGAAGAGGCGCGTCTTGCCAATCCGGAACTGCTCGACGCCTTTCGGGAAAGGACGGTAGGCGACCCGGTCGGCGTCGCTTCGGCGGAGGCCCTTACCCGCCTCAGCGCCGACAAGTTCGCCGAGATGTCCGCCACCTTGGCCATGGCCAGCCAGGGTCAGATCGGCCAGGCCGTCAGTCGCGTTCGTACGGGCGACGGCAAGCGTCTGATGGACGAACTGCAGGCCGAGGTGACGCGGGTCGATGACTGGGTGAACGCCACGCTGCAGGATCGCCGCGAACGTTCGCGACAGGCGGCCCTGACCACCATCATCGTCAATGCCATCGCCGGCCTTCTGATCCTGACCCTGGGCGGCATCATCTTCCTGCTGGTCCGGCGCTATCTCCAGGACATGGCCTCCGCACGGGCCGCGGTCGATGCGGTGAACGCGGGGCTCGAAGCCAAGGTTCGTGAACGCACCGGGGCCCTGATCCGGGCCAACGAAGAGGTCCAGCGGTTCGCCTATATCGTCAGCCACGACCTGCGTTCGCCCCTGGTCAACGTCATGGGCTACACGGCCGAGCTTGAGCAGGCCGGCAAGACCATCGACGCCCAGATGACCAAGGTCGAGACCCTGGCCCCGGACCTGGTCGAACGCGACGCCCTGACGGCGGTACGCGACGACATCCCCGAGGCCGTGGGCTTCATCCGCGCCTCGACCGAGAAGATGGACCGGCTGATCAACGCCATCCTGAAACTGTCGCGCGAGGGCCGTCGCAACCTGGTCCCGGAGACCATCGACATGGCCGCCATGGCCCAGAAGGCCGCCGACGCCGTCCGTCACCAGACCGAGGCCGCCGACGCGGAAGTGATCGTCGAGCCCATGCCGACCCTCGAGAGCGACCGGCTGTCGGTCGAACAGATCGTCGGCAATCTGATCGACAACGCCGTCAAGTATCTGGATCCGAAGCGTCCCGGCCGGATCGTGGTGTCGGGACAGGATCGCCCCGGCGGCTGGGTCGAGTACACGGTATCCGACAACGGGCGCGGCATATCGGACAGGGATCACGAACGCATCTTCGAACTGTTCCGCCGCGCGGGCCGCCAGGACCGGCCGGGCGAGGGTCTGGGACTGGCCTTCGTGCGCAACAGTGTTCGCAGGCTGGGCGGCTCGATCGACGTCGAGTCGGTTCTGGGCGAGGGCTCGACTTTCCGCCTGAAATTCCCCAAACGCCTGATCCTAGTGGATTCCGGAGACGCCCTGTGACTGCCCCCGTCAAGATCGTGATGGTCGAGGACGACCACGGCCATGCCAAGCTGATCGAAAAGAACATCCGGCGCGCCAACATCAACAACGAAATCATGCATTTCGACCACGGCCAGGCCGCGCTCGACTATCTGTTTTCGGAAGAGGTCCGGCTGAACGGACCGATGCTGATCCTGCTGGATCTGAACCTGCCCGACATGCAGGGCACCGACATCCTGGCCGAGGTCAAGAAGGACGAACGCCTGCGTCGCGCGCCGGTCGTCGTCCTGACCACCACCGACGACAAGACCGAGATCCAGCGCTGCTACGACCTGGGTTGCAACGTCTACATCACCAAGCCGGTCGACTATGAGAGTTTCGCGGGGGCGATCCGACAGCTGGGCCTGTTCCTGTCTGTCATGCAGGCGCCCGAGATCGAATGACGGATACCAAACCGGCTGTCAGGCTGCTCTACATCGATGACGACGCCGGCCTGTCCCGTCTGGTCCAGAAGGAGCTCGGCCGTCACGGCTATGAGGTGACCTGTGCCCCCGACGGCGACGCGGGCCTGGAAAAACTGGAGCAGGGCGATTTCGACGTCTGCGCCCTGGACCACTACATGCCGGGCCGCGACGGCCTGGATGTGCTGCCTGACATCCTGGCCATGCCCGAGCCCCCGCCCGTCGTCTATGTGACGGGAGCCCAGGAAGGCCGGATCGCGGTCGCTGCCCTGCGCGCCGGTGCCGCCGACTATGTGATCAAGGACGTGTCGGAGGATTTCACCTCCCTGTTGCGGTCCGCGCTCGAGGACGCCCTGTTCCGTCGCCGCCTGCAACGCGAGAATGACGAGGCCCAGGAAGAGGTCCGGCTGGCGCGCGACCGTGCCGAGGCCATGCTGCGCGAGGTCAACCACCGCGTCGGCAACTCGCTGCAACTGGTCTCGACCTTCATGTCGCTGCAACTTCGCCACCTCGCCGACGAGGGCGCCCGCAGTGCGGTCAAGGAGGCCCAGGCGCGGATCGAGGCCGTGGCCCATGTCCATCGCCGTCTCTACACCTCGGGTGACATGTCGACCGTGGCCATGGACGAATATCTGGCCGGACTGATCGACGAGCTCTCCAAGTCTGTCGGCCCCGACGAGGGCTCGCCGACCCTTTCGCTGGAGGCCGAGCCCATGCGGGTCTCGACCGATCAGGCGGTGTCTCTGGGCGTCGTCGTCACCGAACTGGTCACCAACGCCGTGAAATACGCCTATGGCCCCGGTCAGGGCGGCGAGATCCGCGTCATCCTGAAGTCGGGCGGCGAGGGCAGGGCCCTGCTGACCGTCGAGGACGACGGCCCCGGCATGGGCGACGGCAAGCCCAAGGGCACCGGCCTGGGCGGCAAGATTATCGGGGCCATGGCGTCGGGCCTGCGCTCGGTCGTCGAGATCGATCCGGAACACCGGGGCGTCCGCGCCCGCCTGGCCTTCGATCTCTAGGGCGGCACAAGCTCTGCCGGAGGAACGATCCCAAGCCTAACCCGTTGATCCTGCACGAGACGCCGCCACTCCGGCGACACCGTGAACCAGGAGATATTCATGCCCGATCATGACCGTATCGAAGGCGCCGCCAAGAACATCGGTGGCCAGATCAAGGAAGGCGTCGGCAAGCTGACCGGCGACGAGAAGCTGAAGGCAGAAGGCAGGATGGATCAGGTCGAGGGCAAGACCCAGAACGCCGTCGGCGGCGTCAAGGACACCCTCCGCGACGCCGACAAGCGCAACTAGACCGCCTCATTAGCGCATGCGACGCCGCTCCCGACCGGGGGCGGCGTTGTCGTATCCGGCCTCAGTCGCCGCCGAGCCGGAACGACAGGCCCTCTGTCGTCGTCGCCCCCGTCGCCGGTCGGCATTCCCGGCCGAAGGCCACGACGCCGCTCGCGGTCCGCGTCGGCCGTTCCTCGCAGATCTCCGCGACGGGTGCTGCGGTGGCCGCCAGAGTCCGTTGAACGAGCGCGCAACTGGTTTCATAGCCGCCCTTGCCATCCGACACCTGCCGGCAGCCTTCGATTCCGTCGGGGGCCAGGCCGCCGGGCAGGCGTTCGCCCAGCGCGGCCGCCAGATCGGTCCGCACCCGCACCTGACAGGCCTCCATCGAGACGTCCTTGCGGATCATCGGACTGCACTGCGACCGCTCCCAGCCATAGGGATCGGCTTTCGCCCAGTCGGGCACGGTGGATACAGGCTGTGCCGCCTGCGCCGGTGCCTCGGGGTCGGGTGTGACCGGCGTGTCCCAGGCGATGGTTCCTGCCGATTGTTGCAGCAGCAGGGCGGCGAGGGCGGCGATGAGCATGGCGAACTCCCGAACGACCGCGTCACTATGCCATCAAGCCGTTACCGTGTCAGGGTCCGCATCGCCCGGTCCAGCCCGTCCAGCGTCAGGGGGAACATCCGCTCGTCCATGACCTCGCCGATCAACTTCACCGAGGCGGTATAGCTCCAGTACCGCTCGGCGACCGGGTTCAGCCAGACCGACCTGTCCCACTGCAGGCGCGCGCGCCTCAGCCAGACCGCGCCGGCCTCCTCGTTCCAGTGCTCGACCGACCCGCCGGGCATGGTGACCTCGTAAGGGCTCATCGTCGCGTCCCCGACGAAGATCGCGCGCCAGTCGCCGTTGTAGCGGTTCAGCAGGTCCCAGGTCGGAATCTTCTCGGCGTGACGCCGCCGGTTATCCTTCCACACGCCTTCGTACAGGCAGTTGTGGAAGTAATAGAATTCCAGGTTCTTGAACTCGGTCTTCGCGGCGGAAAACAGCTCCTCGCAGAGCTTGATATGGCCATCCATCGACCCGCCGACGTCGAGGAACAGCAGAACCTTGATCGTGTTGCGCCGCTCGGGTCGCATGTGGATGTCGAGCCAGCCCTGACGCGCCGTGCCGTCGATCGTGCCGTCCATGTCCAGTTCTTCGGCCGCCCCCGTGCGCGCGAACCGGCGCAGACGACGCAGGGCCACCTTGATGTTGCGGGTGCCCAGTTCGACCGTGTCGTCCAGGTTCCGGTACTCGCGCTTCTCCCAGACCTTGACCGCCCGACCGTGCTTGCCCGGCCCGCCGATGCGAACGCCCTCGGGATTGTAGCCGCCGTGGCCAAAGGGCGAGGTGCCGCCGGTGCCGATCCATTTGGACCCGCCCTCGTGGCGTTCCTTCTGCTCCTCCAGACGCTGTTTCAGCGTCTCCATCAGCTTTTCGAAACCGCCCATGGCCTCGATCTCGGCCTTCTCCTCGTCGGTCAGGAACTTGTCGGTGAGCAGTTTCAGCCAGTCTTCGGGGATGGCGGTGGTCAGGTCGTCGCCGATCCCGACGCTCTCGACCCCCTTGAACACGGTGCCGAACACCTGGTCGAACCGGTCGTAGTGTTTCTCGTCCTTGACCAGGACGGCCCGCGACAGATGATAGAAGTCCTCGACCCGCCCCCCGGCCACATCCTTGTCCATGGCCTCCATCAGGTGGAGCCACTCCTTGGTCGACACAGGCACCTTCGCCTGACGCAGGGCGGTGAAGAAGGGGAGGAGCATCAGTCTTCCTCTATCCTGGATAACGCCTCGGCCAACTCCGGCACATTGACCATTGCGATGCTCCACAACAGCGAGGGACTGGCTGCGCCATAGTCATGGGCGAGCATATGGCGCAGGCCCGCCATGCCATCCCAGTTGAGAGTGGGAAGCTTCGCCTTTGCGTCGTCGGTCAATCGGTTTGCGGCTTCTCCGATGACGATCAACCGCATGCAGACCGCGTCGCGTGTCAGCATATCGGATCGAAAGCTTTCAGCCGAATGGCCGACCACATAGGTGATGATCCATGTCACGGACTCCCGCAACTCCGAGATCAGAATCGGATCGGGTCGGTCAGATGGCAATGGCGTCTCGCATCGCAGTCCGCCGGATGTGAGGATTGTTGAGCCCGTCGTCCGGGCACATGTCGACCTTGTGCCCCAGGCGTGATGCGACTTCTTTCTTCACGCTGAAGAAGTGCCATCCGATGGGCCTGGATAGGTCCACCAACAGATCCACGTCGCTGTCCGGCCCGGCCTCGTCACGCGCGTAGCTACCGAACAGGCGCACGTTGACGATGCCCTGCTCTTCGAGCCAGGGCTTCAGTTCGCGCAAGCGTGTCAGCAGTTCGTCGCGGGTCATGGCCGCAGCATAGCCTATCCCCGCCGCAGGATGAACTCGTCGTCCATCCAGGCCCCGACGGGATATTGGTACTCCCCGGCCTTCTCGAATCCATGGGCGGCATACAGCTTCAGCGCCTTGGCGTTGCCGCTCCAGACCCCGATCCAAAGCGGGCCGTCCGTATTGGCCTCCATCCAGTCCAGCGACGCCGTCAGCAGCCTGGTGCCCAGGCCCAGCCCCTGCGCAGACTTGCCGACATACAGCCGGCGCAGTTCCATGTTGGCGGGCGACGCCTCGGGATGGGGCAGGGTGTTGGGCCCGGCGTTGGCAAAGGCCAGCAACGCCCCGTCGCGGTCGGCGACCCACCAGGCGGCGCCGGGTTCGGCCAGCTTCCTGGCCGTGGCCTCGGGGCTGAAGCTGGCGTCCAGGAAGGCGGCCAGGTCGTCGGCGGGGTAGGGGATGGCGAAACCCTCCGCCGCGACGAAGGTATCGATGAAGGTCTGGCGGCCCAGAGCGCCGAGGGCTTCGGCGTCCTCAGGTCGGGCGGCGCGGATCAGGACGGTGTCGGTGTTCGAGGTCATGGCCGGGCGATTACACCCAAAGGCCGCACGTCGTCATCCGCGACAATCCCTGTCGATGCCCCTATCGTGCTTATGCCATGACGACCCTGTTCACCCATCCCGACATGCTCGACCACCGGCCGGGGCTCGGCCATCCCGAGCGACCGGAACGGCTGCAGGCTTTGCTGGACGCCCTGGCGTCGGCGGGTCTCGACCGCGACCGCCGCGCCGCGAGCGAGGCCAGCGTCGCTGATCTGGAGCGCGTCCATCCCGCCGACCACGTCGCCCGGCTTCTGGCCGCCTCGCCGGATCACGGCTTTGCCCAGCTTGACGCCGACACCATCCTGTCGCCCGGCAGCGTACGCGCCGCCCGCCTTGCCGCCGGGGCCGTGATCGACGCCGTCCGCGCGGTCGCAGAGGGCCAGACCGCCCGCGCCTTCGCCGCCGTCCGCCCGCCCGGCCACCATGCCGAGCCGGACCAGTCGATGGGCTTCTGCCTGTTCTCCAACGTCGCCATAGCCGCCCGCGTGGCGCAGTCGCTGGGCATGGCCCGCGTCGCCGTCGTCGATTTCGACGTCCACCACGGAAACGGCACCCAGGCCGCGGTCGAGGCCGATGACAGCCTGTTCTTCGCCTCCATCCACCAGTCGCCGTTGTATCCCGGCACCGGTGCCGCGTCGGAGACCGGAGTGGGCAACATCATCAACGCCCCCGTCGCCCCCCACGCGGCACGCGAACACTGGCGCGGAGCCTTTGCGGGAACGCTGATGCCGGCGCTGGACGCCTTCCAGCCCGACCTGATCCTGATCTCGGCCGGGTTCGACGCCCACCGCCGCGATCCCCTGGCGCATCAGTCGCTGGAGGCCGAGGACTTCGCCTGGGCGACCCGCGCCGTCCTCGAGGTCGCGCGCCAAAGGTGCGGCGGCAAGGTTGTGTCCTCCCTCGAGGGCGGTTACGACCTTGAAGGGCTCGGCCGTTCCGCGGTCGCGCATGTCACCGCGTTGGGGGAGGATTGAGGACCACAGACGACATCACTGTCGCCATAACGCCTCGCGCCATGACCCTGCCCGCCGCCTCTCACGACCTGTCGCCTGCCGCCCCCGCGTCGCATGGCGCAATCATCCTGGCGCGTCATGGCGAACCGGCCCTGTCGCGCAAATGCCTGCTGACCTCGGACCAATACCGCGACTGGTGGGCCCGCTATGAGGTCGGCGGCCTGCTCGCCGGGCAGGTTCCTCCGCCCGAACTGCTGGCCACGGCCGCAGGAGCCGGCGCCATCGTCGCCTCGACCCGTCCGCGCGCCCAGGAAACCGCCCTCGCCATCGCCGCCGGACGTGAGGTCGTTTTCGACGCCCTGTTCATCGAGGCCCCCCTGCCGCCGCCGCACTTCCCGGCCTGGTTCAAGCTGCCGCCCAAATACTGGGGCGCGGTGGCCCGCTTCTGGTGGCATGCCTTCGATCACCACGACGGCCAGGAAACCCGCGTTCAGGCCGAGGCTCGCGCCGAAGCCGCCGCCCAGGCCCTGATCGCACGCGCCGAGGCCGGCCAGGACGTGCTGGTCCTCGCCCACGGCTATTTCAACCACATGGTCGGCCGCCGCCTGAAGGCCGACGGCTGGAGCCTGGTGATGAACCAGGGCTTCCGCTACTGGTCCCAGCGTCGTTACGAGAAGCGCTGAGGCGTTTACGCCGTTGAAGCGAGCGCAGGGCCCCTCTAGGGTCACGCCGATGACCGACGCCACCTCCACCCCCGCCGATCTCAGCTTCGAGGACGCGCTCGCGCGTCTGGAAGGCATCGTCTCGCGCCTCGAATCCGGCCAGGCCCCGCTGGAGGAATCGATCACCCTGTACGAAGAGGGTGCCCGCCTGAAATCCCTGTGCGAGGACCGGCTGAAGGCGGCCCAGCTGCGGGTCGAGAAGATCGTCGTCGGCACCGACGGCCAGGCCAAAGGCGTCCAGCCCGCCGAGTTCGGCTGATGGCCGCGCTCGCCTCATCGCCGGCGGCGGATCGCATCGCCTTCGACGACTTCATGAAGGTCGACATCCGCATCGGCCAGGTCCTCAAGGCCGAGACCTTCCCGGAGGCGCGCAAGCCCGCCTACAAGCTGACCATCGATTTCGGCGATCCGATCGGCGTCAAACGCTCCTCGGCCCAGATCACCCGCCACTACACGATCGAACAGCTGACGGGCCGCAAGGTCGCCGCCGTCGTCAACTTCGCCCCGCGCCAGATCGGCCCCTTCATGTCGGAGGTCCTGACCCTGGGCTTCCCCGACGCGGACGGCGAGGTCGTGCTGGCCGGGGTCGATCGTGATGCCGTCATCGGTGGGAGGCTGTTCTGACCCAGTCCACCAAACCCCATGCCGCCAACTCGCCCGAACAGTCGGTGATCGACCGCGTCGCCGAGGTCGCCGACCTCGTCACCGTGGCGCTCGATCAGCTGCTGCCCCGCGCCGACGGCCCCGAATCGCGCCTGACCGAGGCCATGCGCTATGCGGCGCTCGGCCCCGGCAAGCGGCTGAGGCCCTATTTCGCGATGGAGGCCGCGCGGCTGTTCGACATCGAGGAGCGCCCCGTGCTGCGCGCCGCCTGCGCCCTGGAATGCGTCCACGCCTATTCTCTCGTCCACGACGACCTTCCGGCCATGGACAATGACGACATGCGGCGTGGCCGGCCGACCCTGCACATCGCCTATGACGAGGCGACCGCCATCCTGGCCGGCGACGCGCTCCAGACCGCCGCCTTCGACATCATCCTGCATCCCGACACCCATGAGGACGCGGAGATCCGCTGCGAGCTTGCGGCGCGGCTGTCTCTGGCGTCAGGTGCGCGCGGCATGGCCGGCGGCCAGATGATCGACCTGCTGGGCGTGCGCGACGATCTGGGCGGGGTGGCCCGGATGCAGCGGCTCAAGACCGGGGCCCTGTTCACCTATGCCTTCGAGATCCCGCTCATCATCGCCCAGGCCCGCGACGCTCACGTCCAGGCCCTGACCAATTTCGCCCACGACATCGGCCTCGCCTATCAGATCGTCGACGACCTGCTGGACGTCGAGGGCGACGAGGACATCCTGGGCAAGGCGGCGGGCGGCAAGGACGCGGCCCAGGGCAAGACCAATTTCGTCACCCTGCTGGGCGTCGATCAGGCGCGACATCGCGTCGCGCATCTGGCCGATCAGGCCCGTGGCCACCTCGATGTGTTCGGCCTCGACGCCGAAAACCTGAAAGCC
>NZ_JBIIAY010000149.1:0-6599 GCF_044239655.1 Brevundimonas sp. | reverse complement strand
GTGGCTGTAGAGAGGCAACGGGCAGCAGGCAACAGGCAACAGGCAACAGAAGCACTCTGCCAACTGCCGTTCCGGCCTCACTGTTGCCCGTTGCCTGTTGCCTGTTGCCTCACGTCACCATTGCGGCCGGATCGACAGCTGGAACGCCACCAGCCCCTCGGACACGTCGCGGTCGAAGCCCTCTCCGCCGCGCAGACCCTCGGCCTTGAGCTCGCGATAGACGACGCCGAACGAGCCCTGCATGGCCCCGCGCCGATAGGCCACCCCGATCGAGGCGTCGCCCAGGAACGAACCCTTGTCCTGGCTCATGCCGGATCGGGCATAGTCGCCGTCGCGGGTGCGGGCGAAATTGTACCCGACGGCCCGGCCCGAACCTGCTGCATAAAGATACCACCGCGCCCGGTCGCCGAAACGCTGATGGCCGCTGGGGGCCAGCCGGTCCAGATTGTCGCCGATCTTGAGCGTGGCCCCCGCCTCGGCCGAGCCGCCGTCGTCACCGACCCCGAACCCGGCATGGGGCGTCAGGCTGACTTCGAGGCCGGAGCGCGTATAGCCCCGCGCGACCGACCAGCCGCGCGTGAAGGAGACGTCATAGGCATCCACGTCAAAGGCGTCGCGATCCCGCGCCGTGACCGGCAAGGGCGAGCCGTCCGCCCGGCGCAACGTGCCCCGCGTCGTCAGCCGCACCCGGTCGCTATGCCGCCCACTGTCGAACCAGGCCTCCGATCGCTGCGTTGCCGCAAGGCCGTCGAACCGGTCCGGCACGCGCGCGCCGAAGACGTTCGCGGTCACGGCCGACGACGACAGGACGGGCGAGGGGTTCTGGAACTCGATCGCGCCGCCAAAGGCGCGCTCGGGCTGGACGCGAAAGGCCGAAGGCTGGACCAGGGTGGCAGTGGGTCGGACTGCGAAAGCTGTGTCCGGCAAGGGCACCGGGACCACCTGGGCGCGCTGTCGGGCGGATTGCAGGTTGGCCACTTCCTGGGCCCGGGCCCAGTTTGGGTCGAGAGTCGTCTGCGCCGTCGCCCCGGTCACCGTGACCAGAAACGCGGCCAATCCGCACGCGATACTCGACAGACGCCCCAACGGTCCCCTCACCGCCCGTTAACGTTGCGTTTACCCTGACCTAGAAAGGGCCGACCGCCAACAGACAAAATTACGATGCATTCCTGACGCCTTCGCAACGCGAAGGGCCGGGACGGGGTTCCGTTGCGCATTTCTTCCCCCGCTACGCGGGAGAAGAAGAGGACCTCACTGACAGGCGAGGCACTCGTCGTAGTCGGTCTGGGCGGCCGAGAACAGGTCGGGCTGGTCGGGGTCGATCTCGGCCTCGGCCTTGTCCTCGGCACCCGCGAAGGCGGCGCGTTGCACCGACTTGGAGCGCAGGTAGTAGAGCGACTTGACACCCTTCTCCCAGGCCGACCAGTGCAGCATATGCAGGTCCCATTTGTTGACGTCGCCGGGGATGAACAGGTTGATCGACTGGGCCTGGCAGATTTCCGGCGTCCGGTCGGCCGACAGTTCGACCACCCAGCGCTGATCCAGTTCGAACGCCGTCTTGAAGATGCCCTTCTCGTCGTCGTTCAGCATGTCGAGGTGCTGGACCGAGCCCTCGTTCTCCAGAATCGAGTTCCATACCGCGTCGGTGTTGTGGCCCTTCAGGTCCAGCAGTTCCTCGAGGTAGGGGTTCTTGACCGCGAACGACCCGGACAGGGTCTTGTGGGTATAGATGTTGGCCGGGATCGGCTCGATCCCCGCGCTGGTCCCGCCGCAGATGATGCTGATCGAGGCGGTCGGGGCGATGGCCAGCTTGTGGCTGAACCGCTCCATCACGCCGCGCTCGGCCGCGTCTTCGCAGGCACCTTTTTCCTCGGCCAGGACGCGGCTGGCCTTGTCGGCCTCGCGACGCAGGTGCTTGAACAGCCGCATGTTCCACGACTTGGCCATGGCGCTTTCGAAGGCCACGCCCTGGGCTTGCAGGAAGGAATGGAAGCCCATCAGCCCCAGGCCGACCGACCGCTCGCGCTTGGCCGAATAGACCGCCGCCTTCATCTCGGGCGGGGCGCGGGTGATGAAGTCCTCCAGCACATTGTCCAGGAACCGCATCAGGTCCTCGATGAAGCGGGGCTCCTCGCGCCACTCCAGGAATTTCTCGGCGTTCACCGACGACAGGCAGCAGACCGCCGTCCGGTCGATGCCCAGGTGGTCGATGCCGGTGTGCAGCATGATCTCGCTGCACAGGTTCGACTGTTTGACCTTCAGGCCCAGGTCCTTCTGGTGCTGCGGCATCTGCCGGTTCACCGTGTCGGAGAAGATCAGATAGGGCTCGCCGGTCTGCAGCCGGATCTCCAGGATCTTCTGCCACAGGGTGCGGGCGTCGACGCGGCGCAGCACCTCGTTGGTCTTGGGCGAACGCAGGCCGAACTGGGCGCCGGCCTTGACCGCCTCCATGAACTCGTCGGTGATGTTCAGGCCGTGGTGCAGGTTCAGGGACTTGCGGTTGAAGTCGCCCGAGGGTTTGCGGATCTCGAGGAACTCCTCGATCTCGGGGTGGTGGACGTCCAGATAGACCGCCGCCGACCCGCGACGCAGCGACCCCTGGCTGATCGCCAGCGTCAGCGAGTCCATCACGCGGATGAAGGGGATGATGCCCGAGGTCTGGCCCGCGCCCTTGACCTTCTCGCCGATGGAGCGGACGCCGCCCCAGTAGGTGCCGATGCCGCCGCCGTTCGAGGCCAGGGACACGTTCTCGTTCCAGACCTGCTGGATACCGTCCAGGCTGTCGGACACCGCGTTCAGGAAGCAGGAGATGGGCAGGCCGCGGTTCGCGCCGCCGTTCGACAGCACCGGCGTCGAGGGCATGAACCAGAGCCTGGACATATAGTCATAGACGCGCTGGGCATGGTCATGGTCGTCGGCATAGGCCGTGGCCACCCGGGCGAACATGTCCTGATAACTCTCGCCGGCCAGCAGGTAGCGATCCTCCAGCGTCTTCTTGCCGAAGTCGGTCAGCAGGTCGTCACGCGAGCGGTCCAGATCCAGGCTGCGAACCACCGAAAGCTGCGGCCTGGCCGTCCCTCGATCGCCCGAAAGCGAAGCGAATTCCGAGGTCTTGTACGCTTCTAGGCCAGCCATGTTTCGTCAACGTCCTGAACAAAATCGCAAGTGAAGCCGCTCATGGCCGGACACAGCATCTTGTGGCCGAACCATCCCCTGAGCCCACATATAGGGCACAGATGGCTAACGACCCGTCAACGGGGTTGACGATCACTTTGTTCGCGAATCAGTCAGGGAAGGCGGGACAAGCCTGTGGAAACACGGTGACGCCCATACGACGCCCCGATCACGAGCGCGTGAGGGGAACGGGGGACCAGCTTGGCCGTTAGGCGACGATGCAAAGTTCCGACCTGATGCCCTTCGCGCGCCGTGCCATGCACCTCGCGCGCACCGAATTCGCCGCCCTGGGCGCCCTGTTGATCATCGCCTTCGGGGTGATGACCTTCGTCGAGGTCGCCGACGACATGACCGAGGCCGACGGCCAGGCCTTCGATCAGATGGTGCTGTCCGCCCTGCGGCCCTTCGCCGACGACCCTGGCCGACCCTGGGGTCCGTGGTGGTTGAAGGAGGCGGCGGCCGACCTGACGTCGCTGGGCGGCATCTCGGTCCTGACCCTGTTCGCGGCCATCGTGATCGTCTTCCTGATCAGTCAGAGGAAACGTCTGTCGGCCCTGCTGCTGGTGCTGGGCCTGATCGGCGGCGTCGCCCTGTCGGAGGGGCTCAAGGCCTTTTTCGAGCGCGCCCGCCCCCCCGCCGTCTATCAGGCGACGGAGACCCTGAACGCCAGCTTCCCCTCGGGCCATGCGCTGCTGTCGGCGGTCTTCTACCTGTCGCTGGGCGTCATGCTGACCCGCGCCTTCCCCGAGAAGCATTTCAAGGCCTATGTCCTGGGTGTCGCCATCCTGATCACCCTGCTGGTGGGCCTGACCCGGATCTATCTGGGGGCCCACTGGGCCTCGGACGTCTTCGCGGGCTGGAGCGTCGGCGCCGCCTGGGCCATGGCCCTGTGGCTGGTCTCCTACGCCGTCGAGCGCCGCCAGAAGACCCACCACGCGGCGCTTCAGGACGCCCCGTCCCCCACGACCGAGGGTGGGGCTGCGGTCCTGAGCGAATAGGCTCAGGTCGCCGCCGTCTCCAGCACGCCCGCCGCCTGCGGATCGGGAGCCGTCTCGGCGTGGCGCGTGTCCTGCCGGCGCGGCAGACGCCAGGTCTGGCCGCGTTCCAGCACCGAACCCGTCCACTGGATCACCGTGACCACGATCTCGCGCGAGGTCCACACCACCTCGTTGAAGCTGGGGGGCGCGCCGCGCTCGCGGTGTGACAGGGTCCCGCATCCCACGGCATAGGAACAGCGGTCCGACAGGTCGATCGGCAGGGCGAAGGGGATGTGGGTATGGCCGGTCATGATCAGATCGACCCCCGCCTCGGCGAAGATGACGGCGGCGCGATCGCCGCGCTTGACGTCGCCGGTCATGGGGGTACCGATCATCTCGATCAGCGGATGGTGACAGGCCAGGATACGTAGGGTTCCCGGCGGGGCCTGGCGCAGGGCCGTGGCGGCCCGACGGGTCTGGTCCAGGTCGATGACCCCTTTCGACCAGTTCAGCCGCGCCTGCCATCCGCGTGCCGTGGTCACGCCGCGCACCATCAGGGTGTCGGAGCGGAACTGGCCGTCATGGGCCGGATGGCCGGTCGCCGCCTCGAAGGCCCGCCACGGCCAGAACAGCCGGTCCAGCGCGCTGTAATAGGGCACGTCGTGATTGCCGACGACGACGAAGCTCGGCTCCGGCATGGCGCGAATCCACTCGCCGGCGGCGCGGAACTCGTCGGGCAGGCCCTTCTGGGTCACGTCGCCGGTGATCAGGATCAGGTCGGTCGGGTCCGCGTGGGCGTAGTCGAGCGCCGCCGCACAGGCGCGCTTGTGCTCGACGCCGAAGTGGACATCCGAGAACTGGAGAAGCCGGCCGCTGCTCACCCGATCAGACGCTGTCTTCCGCCGCCGGCGGATTGGGGGCCAGGGCCTGGAAGGCGCGGGGGATGAAGGTGATGCGAGTCTCGTGCGGCAAGAGGGTCGGTTCTCCGTCGATCACGGCGGGGATCTTGGAGCGGCCCCAGACCTCGATACTGCGCGCGGGCTTGGTCGTCACCGAGGCGTCCTTGCGCCAGTCGCTGAACAGGGCCGTCGCCGCCAGGCGGAAGGCCTGGGAGGTATCCGAGGGATCCATGGCGGCGGCCTCCAGACCGACCGGCTCGTCCAGGGCGCGCGAGATCATCGGACTGATCAGGACCAGGGCCTCGGTCTTCTTCCTCGGCGCGCCGTCCAGCGAAAACCGCAACCGGCCGGTAAACGCGCGCCGCAGGGCGCGGCGGCCATAGGCCCAGGCCAGGGACAGCTTGCCGGTCCGCATGGCTTCGCGGGCCGGGGCCCACAGGGCGGGCGATCCCAGGATGGCGGCACAGTAGAAGGCCTCGCCCTGGACCATGCCGCCGGACACGCACTGGGGCGCGCCGTCTTCAAGCGCGCTGCGCAGGGCCGCCTTCCAGTCGGTGGTGCCGTACAGGGCCTTGGGCAACATGTTCATCGTGCCGCCGGGCAGGGGGGCCACCAGTGGGCCCTTGGGTCCGGCCTTGGACGCCACCGCGCGGGCCGTCCCGTCGCCGGCCAGGACGAACAGCACATCGGGATTTGACGCCAGCGCCTCGTCGATCTGGGCGTCGATCCGGCTGCCGTCCAGCGACACCACCTCGGACTCGCACGGATACTCGGCCAGGATGGTCTCGACCTCTCCGGCCGCCCTTGGCCCCACCGAGCCGGACAAGGGATTGACCAGAACGACCACCCGCTTGATCTCGACGTGGGTCGTCAGGGTGCGGACCTCCATGGCAGCGGCCTCGGCCATCTGCGCATCGGTCGATGGATCATCCGCCGTCGATGCGGTCGGCCGGTCGGTGAATGTCTCGGTCATGGCGCACGAACGCGCCGTGACCGCCGCCGTTCCGCCGCCAAGCGTGACTATTGCTTCTTGAGCGCGTCGGCCGTCTGGGCGGCTTCGGCCTGGACCGCGTCGCCGGTGGCGGCGGCGGCGTCCCCGGCCTTCTCGACCGCGACGTCGGCGGCGGCGGGCGCCTTGCCGATGGCCTGCATGACCGAGGCCTTGCCGGTCGCGATCCAGCCGTCGATGGCCGCGCCACCCCCGGCGACGGACCGTTCCTTGATCGACATCCCGATCACCACGGCCCCGAAAAGGGCCAGCAGGAAGACCAGGAACCCGAAGAAGGCGCCGCCGCCCCCACCACTGCTGCGGCGGCGTTTGCTGCGCGCCCAGACCGGGCTGTGTCCGGTGTCGCTGTCGGTCATACGGACCGGCTCAGGAAAATGCATAATCTACCCCTCTCGTCGAACGTGCCCCGGACCGTTTTCACCCCGCCGGCCCCCCAAGGACAGACTATGGCATCGTTCTGACCGCGCATAGGGAGGGAACCTGTGCCATAATCCAGCGTTCTCCCCCTCGGGGCGAACATAGGGCCCTGAACCGGGCCTC
>NZ_JBIIAY010000002.1:0-71839 GCF_044239655.1 Brevundimonas sp. | reverse complement strand
ACGTCATCGCGCCCTTCGCCTTCCTGCCCGACAACTGTTTCGTGATGAAGAAGGAGCTGATGCCCCTGCCCTTCTTCGGCTGGTTCGCCTGGAAGACCAAGATGATCGCGGTCGATCGCTCGGCCCATTCCAAGGCGCTGAAGGACATGGTGCGCCAGGCCCGCGCCCGGTTCGGCGAGGGTCGCCAGATCCTGATCTTCCCCGAAGGCACGCGCGGCCTGCCCGGCGCCGCGCCCGACTACAAGCCCGGCATCGCCGCCCTGTACCGCGACCTCGACAGTCCGTGCGTCCCCATGGCCACCAACTCGGGCGCGCACTGGCACGCCAAGGGGTTCCGGCGGACGCCGGGGACTGTGGTGTACGAGTTCCTGCCGGTCATCCCGGCGGGGCTGAAGCGAGCGGAGTTCATGACCCTGCTGGAGGAGCGGATCGAAGAGGCGTCGACCGCGCTCCTGAAGGTCTAGCCCGCCGCGAACTCGCTGAGCGCGTCCAGGACCGCGCGGTTCTGGTCCTCGGTGCCGATGGTGATGCGGAGCGCGTTGGGCAGGCCGTAGCCGCCGACGGCGCGGACGATGATGCCCCGGCTCATCAGATGCTCGTTGGCGGCCGAGGCCGTGCGGCCCTCTTCGGGGAAGATGACCAGGATGAAGTTGCCCACGCTGGGCAGGACCTCGAACCCGAAGCCCCGGATGGCCTGGGTCAGGCGGGGAAGCCAGGTCTGGACCAGGTCGCGGGATGCCTTCTGGTGGGCCTCGTCGGACAGGGCGGCGAGGGCCGCTTCGAGGCCCGCGCAGTTGACGTTGAACGGCAGGCGGATGCGATCGACCGCCTGGCACACGGCCAGAGGCGCATAGCCGAAACCGATGCGCAGGCCGCCCAGACCGTGGATCTTGGAGAAGGTACGGGTGACCACGATATTGGCGGCGTCCCGGGCCAGGGGCAGGCTGGTTTCCCAGTCCGGCGCGGCGACGTATTCGGCATAGGCCTCGTCGACGACCAGGATGACGTTCGAGGCCAGGCCCGCGTGCAGGCGGCGGATCTCCTCCCCGGTATTATAGCTGCCGGTCGGGTTGGACGGGCTGGAAATATAGACCAGCCGGGTCCGGTCATCGACCAGGGCCAGCATGGCCTCGACATCGCATCTGTAGTTCGTCTCGGGGGCCTGGCGCACCTCAGCCTCGCAGCCCTTGGCGCTGATCTGATAGGCAAGGAAGCCGTACTGGCTGACCACGACATTGTCGCCGGCGGTCAGATAGACCTGGTTCAGCAGGGCGAAGACCTCGTCCGAGCCGTTGCCGAAGATCAGCCGCTCGGGCTCCAGCCCATAGTGGCCGGCGACCCCGGCGCGCAGCTTCAGGGCGTGGCCGTCGGGGTAGATGTGGATTTTCGACAAGGAGGCGGCGAAGGCCTCGCGCGCCAGGGTGCCCGCGCCCAGCGAGTTCTCGTTGGACGACAGCTTCATCGGCTCGGCGATACCGGCGATGGAGGCCTTGCCCCCGACGTAGGGGGCGATGTCGAGGATGCCGGGCTTGGGTGTCGGGGCGAGCGTGGCGGTCATGGCGGGCGGTTCTCAGTATACGGGGGCGGCGCCGATCACGCCCTTGAGGGCGCCGGGGGCTGCCGAAAGCCGCCCGTCCTGAGCCTGCACATAGCCCGCCAGCACCACCAGCTTCAACCCGCCCGCCGCGACGAGCAGATGACCCGACAGGCCGACCTCGGCCAGGGCGGCGGTCAGCCGGGCTTGGGGCAAGGCACTGTCGGTGATCCAGAAGGTGCGGTCGTCGCCGGTGGGGCCGGAGGTTTCCTTCGAGACCATCAGGGCGCGCGGCAGGCCCAGCGCATCGTCGGGCAGGGCGGCGATGATCCGCAACTCGGGCCGCGCCAGAAGCCGGCCCCACCAGGGCTTTGGCATGTCGAGATCGATGATGGCGCGACCACCGGACAGGGCCTCGCTCAGGGCGGCGTCGGGATCGGCGACGGCGCGGACGGGCAGGCCGAAGCGGTCGGCGGCGACCTGTTGCGAGGCCGGGCCGCAGGCGACGAGCGGCGGGGCAGACGGGGCCGACAACCGGCCCCAGACGGCGCGCAGCAGGACGGACTGTCGATGTCCGGGGGCCGCCGCGAGGAAGGCGCGCAGGGCCAGGGCGTCGGCATCGGGCGTCGGCTTGGTGACGTCCGACGGCTCTGCGTCCGGCTGGGCGGCCAGGATGGTGCCGAGGGCCTCGGCCAGGGCCCTGTTGCGCTCCGCCTCGGCGGGGTTCAGCTCCGGCTCGACCAGCAGGGGTGGTTCGGCCGAGGGGGGCTCAGGCAGCGGCATCAGAACAGTTTCGGGGCCGGGGCCAGGGCGAAGGGACCGAGCCAGGTGCGGCCGTCGCGGAACATCAGGGTCAGATCGACGTCGCCTGCGCCGCCCGTGACCGCCGTCGCCGCCACGGCGCCCGCCGCCCCGACCCGGTTGACCCCGCCGCCGCCCGATCGGGCCAGACCGGCGATGGCAGGCAGGGGCTTGACCGCCTGCAAGGCCAACTGACCCTCCAGCCGGCCGTCGGCGCGGGCCGACAGGGCATCGCTGGACAGGGTGGCCTTGCTCTCGCCGGCCTGAAGCTCGCCGCGCACCCGGGTGAAGCGGCCCCCCGCCCGCGACCAGGCGGACAGGACGCCCGCCGCATCGGGGCCGTTCAGCCGGTCGGCGTGTTCGACGACGGTCTCGATCTGGGCGGTCAGGGTGCCGTCCTGGGCCATGCCCCGGACCGGACCGCCGGTGCGTCCCTGCGCCTCGATCAGGCGGAACAGCAGGTCCACGCTGGTCGCGGCCCCGGGCTCGGTGGCCGGGGCCAGATGGGGCCGCAAGTAGAATTCGATCTGTTTCGCCGCCGAGATCGGGAAGGCCTCGGCACCGGGGCGGGCGACGAAGGTCGGCTGGGCCAGTTCGACAGCCAGATTGGGCCAGCGCTGGGTCAGGCCATGGACGCTGGCGCGGATCGCCGGAGCCTTGATGTCGACGACGCCCTTGGCCGCGCGGGTCAATGCCAGGCCGTCGGGGGCGACGATGACCCATTTGTCGGGGTTCCAGGCCTCGGCCTGGGCCACCAGCCGGGGAGCCGACAGGGCATGGCCCGAGGGCGCGCGGACGGACGGAGCGGACGCCTCGACCCGAACGCGGAAGGGCCAGCCGCCGACGTCGAGTTTCTGATAGCCGACGGTCCAGCCGCCGCGATTGGCGATCTGGACCTGGGCCTCCAGCCGCTCGCGCACCTGTCCGGCCAGATAGACCCACCAGACGCTCCAGAGCGCCAGCGCGATCAGGACCAGGATGAAGGGGGCCAGAAGCCCGGCGCGACTGCGACGACGAGGTTGGACGGTCATGGCGCGCTGATAGCGCAGGATTCAGGCGAAGGCACGAGACTCAGCCGAACGGCACGATCTTGTTGCCGCCGTCGTGGCCGATGTCGGCGGGGCCCAGATAGGGAATGCCCGAGCGCGCGCACCAGTAGCGGACGATCTCCTCCGGCGTCAGGCCGAAGTCGGGTTCGTTGTAGGTGATGTCGGAGACGCGGCCGAGGCGGATGCCGGCGAGTTTGCGCATCGACGCCTGGCCGGTCAGGTGGAACATCATCCGGTCGATCCGGTACAGGGCCTCGCCCACCTCCTCGATCATCAGGACGTGGTCGGTCAGGTCGGGCTCCAGCGCCGTGCCCAGCAGCTGGTCGATGATGGTCAGGTTGAAGGCGACGGCCTTCTTGCCGCCGGGGATCAAGGACGGTTCCAGCCAGGACTTGCCGCCGTTGACGAGCCAGTCGAGCGCCCCCTTGGCCGTCTCATCATGACGCACCGAATCCGAGGCCATCGGGCCGTGGGCGACGTGCTCAAATCCAGCCTTGTACATCCCGGCCAGCAGGGTACCGACGTCGGAATAGCCGAGATACCGCTTCTTGCGCGCCACATCGTTCAGGTGGGGCAGCACCGCCTCGACCATCCTGCACGAGCCGTAGCCACCGCGCGCGAACCAGACGGCGTCGAAGCGCGGGTCGTTGGCGTAGTCGAGGAAGCTCTCGGCCCGCGCCCGGTCGTCGCCGGCGAAATGGCCGTGCTTCATGAAACAGGCGGGGTGGAAGGTTATCGCGATGTCGCCGTCGGGGTGGTGCTCGGCGACCCAGGCCTTGACGGCCTCGGCTCGCGCCGGGTCGAAGCGCGAGGACACGCAGACGACGCCGATCTTGAAGCTGTTGGCCATCATCGGGCGGTCCCACTCCTCACGTCATCCTCGGCCTTGTGCCGAGGATCCAGAAACACCGTCGATACCGGTAGCCACGATCCGAAACCGTGTCTCTGGATTCTCGCCACAGGGGCGAGAATGACGGATTAAAAATGACCTTTCCCTTGCCGACGCCGCCGATTAGTCACGGGCATGGACGAGAAACGCGACTACTTCTTCTGCGGCATCGGCGGGTCGGGGATGTTGCCGCTGGCGATGATCGTGCAGGCGCAAGGGAACCGCATCGAGGGGTCGGACCGGGCGCTGGATCAGGGGCGGACGCCGGCCAAGTTCGACTGGTTGCGGGCGCACGGCGTGACCCTGCATCCGCAGGACGGGTCAGGCGTGACGCGCGCCGATCAGATCGTGGTGGCGACCGGAGCGATCGAGGACACGGTGCCCGACATCGGCGCGGCCCGCCGGGCGGGGGCGACGATCGTGACGCGGCCGCAACTGCTGAGCCGGCTGTTCAATGCGGCACCCACCTCGGTGGGGGTGGCGGGGACCAGCGGCAAGTCGACCATCACCGGCATGATCGCCTGGATCCTGTCGCAGGCCGGGCGCGAGCCCACGGTCGTGAACGGCGCGGTGATGCGCAATTTCGCCGACGCGGATCATCCGTTCGCCAGCGCCATCGTCGGCTCTCCCGACCTGTTCGTGGCCGAGGTGGACGAGTCGGACGGATCGATCGCCCGCTACGATCCGAGCGTGGCGGTGGTGTCGAACATCTCTCTGGATCACAAGTCGATGGAGGAGCTGCGCGACCTGTTCGGCGGCTTCACCCGGCGGGCGGGGACGGCGGTGCTGAACCTGGACAATGTCGAGACGGCGGCCCTGGCGCAGGGGATGGAGGCGGGACGGGTGGTCACATTCTCGCTGGGGAATGCGGATGCGGACCTGTCGGCGCACGATCTGGAACCGCTGGCGGCGGGGATGCGGTTCAGGCTGTCTGTCCAAAATCCTTCTCCCCTTGCGGGAGAAGGTGGCAGCCGAAGGCTGACGGATGAGGGGTCGCACCAACGGTCGGAGGGGGGGGAGCGAGTTCAGACTTTTGACGACGGCGTGACCCCTCATCCGTCTCGCTCCGCGAGCCACCTTCTCCCGCAGGGGGAGAAGGACGTCGTGTTGAATGTCCCCGGCGCGCACAACGTCGCCAATGCGCTGGCGGCGCTGGGGGCGGTGCGGGCGTTGGGCGTGGACCTCGATCAGGCCGTCACCGCCCTCGAAACCTTCGGCGGGATCAAACGGCGGATGGAGGTGGTCGGGACGGCGAACGGGATCACCGTCATCGACGACTTCGCTCACAACCCCGACAAGATCGCCGCCACGCTGAAAACCCTGCACGCCTTTGACGGGCGGCTGCTGATCCTGTTCCAGCCGCACGGGTTCGGGCCGCTGAAGCTGATGCGGGACGAGTTCACGCAAGGGTTCGCCGGGCTGATGCGGCCCGACGACGTCCTGCTGATGCCCGAGCCGGTCTATTACGGCGGGACCACAGATCGCAGCGTGGGGTCGCAGGATATCGCGGCCGGGGTGAGGGCCCTGGGGCGGACGGCGGAGGCGCTGATCGACCGCGCGGCGTGCGGCGACCGGATCGTCGCGCTGGCGAGGCCCGGCGACCGGGTCATCGTCATGGGGGCACGGGACGACACATTGTCGGAGTTCGCCGCCGACCTGCTGGCGCGTCTGGCTCACTGATCCTCACCCGCCCTTCGCGGGGAGGGGGACCGCGGAGGCCGCTTGGCCGACGGGGTGGAGGGGGCGACCTCAGACACACTGTTCGTTTCTGCCCCCTCCACCACGACGCAAGCGCGTCGCGGTCCCCCTCCCCCGTTTCGCTGCGCTCACGGGTGAGGATTGGTATTGCAAATCGTTCGCAAGATATGGCACAGGCCTCCCGTGACCGACCCCGCAGTCCCCCCGCGCCCCCAGACGCCCGAGAAAGCCCCCGCCCCGGCCTTGAACCGCGCGCGCGCCTTCTGGCTGAAGCAACTGCATAGCTGGCACTGGATTTCGGCGGGGCTGAGCCTGGCCTGCATGATCCTGTTCGCGATCACGGGCATCACCCTGAACCACGCGGCCCAGATCAAGGCCGAGCCGGTCGTCACCGAACAGACCGCCACCCTGCCCGCGCCCCTGCTGGCCCGGCTGGCCGAGATGCCGGAGGAGACCACCGGCCCGGTGCCCGACGCCGTGGCGCGCTGGACGTCCGATACGCTCAAGGCCTCCGTCGCCGGCAAGCCGACCGAGACGACGCCGGAAGAGGTCTATGTCGCCCTGCCCCGGCCCGGCGGCGACGGCTGGATCACCATCGACCGGGCGACCGGCGAGACGGTCATGGAGGTCACGAACCAAGGCTGGATCGCCTACGTCAACGACCTGCACAAGGGGCGGAACGCCGGGCCCGTCTGGTACTGGTTCAACGACATCTTCGCCGTCGCCTGCATCATCTTTGCGATCACGGGCCTGATCCTGTTGTGGCTGCATTCGCGCAGCCGACCCTCGACCTGGCCCCTGGTCGGGCTGGGCCTCGTGATCCCCGTCGTGATCGCCCTGATCTTCATTCACTGACCGACCGAGTTCGTATCCTGATGAATCTGCTTCCCTTAGCTCTGACCACCGCGACCCTGGCCACGGGCCTCGTTGCGACCTCCGCCTCGGCCGCCGATCTGAGCGTGTCGGTGGAGCTGCCGCGCATCAACAGCGCCTCCTATCACCGGCCCTACGTCGCCATCTGGATCGAGCGTCAGGACCAGACGGCGGTGCGCACCCTGGCCGTCTGGTACCAGCAGACCCGCAACAGCGAGGGCGACGGCAAGGACTGGCTGAAAGACATCCGGACCTGGTGGCGCAAGGGCGGCCGCGCCATGACCATGCCCGCCGACGGCATCTCGGGCGCCACCCGCGCGCCGGGCCGCCAGACCGTGACCATACCGGGAGCCCGCCTGAGCGGTCTGCCCGCCGGCCAGTACAACATCGTCGTCGAGGCGGCCCGCGAGCTGGGCGGTCGCGAATCCGTCCGCGTGCCGTTCCGCTGGGGCGCGGCCAACACCGGCTCAGCCCGAGGCGCGACCGAACTCGGCGCCGTTTCCGTCACCGTCACCCGCTAAGGAGGGCTTTCCATGACCCGCTTCAAGACCGCCGCCGCCGCCATCGCCCTGATGGCCGCCCTCGCCGCCCCCCTGTCGGCCCAGGCCCACCGCCAGTGGATCCTGCCGTCCTCGACCGTGCTGTCGGGGACCGACGCCTGGATCGGCATCGACGGCGGCATCTCCAACCAGGTCTTCGTCGCCGACCACAACGCCATGCGGTTCGACAACGTCAAGGTGACCGCGCCGGACGGCTCGACCGTGGCCCCCGAGAACCTGATGCAGGGCAAGTATCGCTCGACCTTCGACGTGCATCTGACCCAGCCCGGCACCTACAGGATCGCCAATGCCTCCTCGGGCGTGATGGCGACCTGGACCCTGAACGGCACGCCCGGTCGCTGGCGCGGCCCGGCGGCGGATCTCGCGGCCAATGTGCCCGCCGGTGCCACCGACGTGGTCTCGGCTCCGTTTGCCAGCCGGATCGAGACCTTCGCCACCCTCGGTGAGCCGACCACGACCGTGTTCGCCCCGACCGGGGTGGGCATCGAACTGGTGCCCGTCACCCATCCGACCGACGTGGTCGCCGGTGAGGCCGCGACCTTCCAGCTGATCCGCGACAGCCAGCCCCTGG
The DNA here is from genome assembly GCF_044239655.1 of Brevundimonas sp. Taxonomy (GTDB): domain Bacteria; phylum Pseudomonadota; class Alphaproteobacteria; order Caulobacterales; family Caulobacteraceae; genus Brevundimonas. The sequence continues at coordinate 63,864 of NZ_JBIIAY010000002.1, read as the reverse complement.
CCGAGGCCGAGGTCACCATTGCACGCGGCGGCATCCGCTATCGCGACAACCCCGAGGAGATGACGGTCAGGACCGACGCCGAGGGCAGGTTCACCGTCACCTGGCCCGAGGCCGGAATGTACTGGGTCAACACCGCCTGGCGTCAGGGCGGCCCGGCCCCCGAAGGCATGGGACGCGGCGGCCCGCCGGTGGCCTCGGCCTCCTACGTCGCCGTGTTCGAGGTCCTGCCCTGAGCCAGGGCTCCAAAGGTGCGCCTCCGCCGGTCTTCCTCGGCGGGGGCGAAGCTGCGTCCGGGGATGAGGGCGCGGAGACCCGCGTCCTCATCCCGCCGATGGCCGAGCCCCCGGTCCAGCCGCCGTCGGACATCGTCTGGGTCATGGGCGGCGAGACCATGGGCACCACCTGGTCCGCCCGCGTCATCGCCCCGCCAGGCGCCGATCCGACCGTGACCCAGGCGGCGGTGCAGGCCGAGCTGGACCTCGTGGTGGCGACCTTCAGCCCGTGGGAGCCGACCAGCGAGATCAGCCGGTTCAACGCCGCGCCGCCGGGGCTGTGGGCCCTGTCGTCCACATTCTGGACCGTGCTCGAGGCGGCGATGGAGATCGCCGACGACACCAACGGCGCAGTCGATCCGACGCTGGGTGTTCTCGTCGACCTGTGGGGGTTCGGGCCCGGCGGTCCGCGCCCGGCCGACAGCCCCCTCCCGACCGAGGACGAGATCGTCGCGGCGCAAGCCCTGGGCGGCTGGCAGGGTCTGCGGATGAACCGCGAGGCGCGCGGGGCCATGCAGGTCGGCGGGATGCGGCTGGATTTCTCCGGCATAGCCAAGGGCCATGCGGTGGACCGGGTGTCGGAGCGGCTGAGCGCGCTGGGGGCCACGTCGCATCTGGTCGAGATCGGCGGCGAGCTGCGCGGGCGCGGCGTCAAGCCGGACGGCCAACCCTGGTGGGTCGAGATCGAACAGCCGCCGGGCAGCCCCTCGCCCCGCACCCTGATGGCCATGGTCGATGTGGCCATGGCGACCTCGGGCGACTATCGCCGGGCCTTCGTCCACGGGGATCGGCGCTATTCCCATACGCTGGACAACCGCACCGGACGACCGATCGACAACGGTCTGGCGTCGGTCACGGTGGTTCACCCCAGCGCGATGAGGGCCGACGCCTTTGCCACGGCCCTGACCGTCATGGGGCCCTATGAGGGGCCGGAGTTCGCAGAGGCCTTCGGACTGGCCGCGCATTTCATCGAGCGGACGCCGCGCGGGGCGATCGAGCGGATGACGCCCCTGTTCGCCGCCATGCTGGCCGACGCCGACGATCTACCGACGTCTGGTGCCGTGACGACCGGGCCGGTGACGATCCAGTGACCACGACCGATCCCGTTCACTGGGCCGCAGCGGGCGCGGCGGTCGGCCTGTGGCTGGCGTTGACGCTGGCGACCGTCTGGCGGGCGTTCCGCGTCCGGCGAGCCGAGCGGGCGCGGTCGAACGCCATGGCCACAGAGGCCGGGGGCGGCGCGACCCTGGTGGCCTTCGCCAGCCAGACCGGCATGGCCGAGGACCTGGCACGGATGACGGCGCGGGCCCTGACCGAGGCCGGCGAGACGGCCATGGTGGTCTCGTTCGCCGAACTGGACCTGGCCATGCTGAAGGCGGCGCGGCGGGCCCTGTTCGTTGTCGCCACCACCGGCGAGGGCGATGCCCCCGACAGCGCCGCCCGTGTGGTCCGGCGGCTGATGGGCGAGGCGACGTCCCTGCCCGACCTGACCTACGGGATGCTGGCGCTGGGGGACCGCAGCTACAAGGACTATTGCGGGTTCGCCCATGCGGTGGACGGCTGGCTGAAGCGGTCGGGGGCCGAACCCCTGTTCGATATGGTCGAGGTCGACGATGCTGATCCCGACGCCATCCGCCAGTGGCAGCACCAGCTGAACGCCCTGACCGGGTCGAATGCGGCGGCCGACTGGACCCCGGCGACCCATCAGCCATGGCGGCTGGAGGCGCGGACCCTGGTCAACCCAGGTGGGCCGGGGGGCGAGGCGTGGCGGCTGAGGCTGGTTCCGGTCGGCACCCTGCCCGACTGGCGGGCCGGAGACATCGCCGAGATCGGCGTGCCGGGGCCGGACGGCGGAAAGTCGCTGGCGGCCCGCGACTATTCGATCGCCTCCCTGCCGTCGGAAGGTGGGCTGGAGCTTCTGGTGCGGCTGATGAGCCACCCGGACGGGACACCGGGCCTGGCCTCGGGCTGGCTTACGAAGACCCTGGAGGTCGGCGGCGATGTGCCGATCCGTATACGGACGAACAGTGGATTCCACGGCCCGAGCGCGGCGACGCCGATGATCCTGATCGGCAACGGCACCGGGATTGCGGGCCTGCGCGCCCATCTGGTCGAGCGACCGGGTGGTGAAGCGTGGCTGATGTTCGGTGAGCGCAGCCGCGCACATGACGCCTTCTTCGACGACGATCTTCAGGCCTGGCTGGGGGATGGGCGACTGACGCGGCTGGATCGGACCTTTTCGCGCGACGCCAACGACGGCCGCTATGTCCAGGCCCTGATCGACGAGCACGCCGCCGAGGTCCGCGCCTGGATCGATCGCGGCGCGGCCGTCTACGTCTGCGGCAGCCTCGAAGGGATGGCGACGGGGGTTCATGCGGCGCTCGAGCGGGCGCTGGGCAGCGACGCCCTGATCGCCCTGTCCGAACACGGACGATACCGACGCGACATCTACTGACCGTATATCAGATGCCCAGTTCGCGGTGCAGGAAGGCCGAGACGTCGTCCAGCACCGGGGCCTTTTTCCTGAACAGGGGCGAGAAGGTCGCGATCAGGTCGGCGTGGTCCAGGCCCGGATAGAGTTTCGCCTCCGACCGACCGCCGACGTCCTGCATCCGCTGGTTCAGGATGACCGTGTCCTCGTCATGGACCACGGCGTCGGCCGTGCCGTGGCCCAGCCACAGCGGCGGGGCGTCAGCGCGCACGAAAGTCACCGGCTGGGTCAGGGTCGGGTCCGGCGCGCGGCCGAAGGCGTTGACCGAGGCCGGCACGTCGAAGGGCAGGAACTCGTAGGGCCCCGCCAGCCCCGCCGCCGCCCTGATCAGATCCGGCTTGCCGACGGCGGCCATGTAGCGGCGATCCAGGGCGATCATCATGGCCAGGTGGGCTCCCGCCGAATGGCCCGCGACGGCGAGCCGGTTGGCATCGCCGCCATACTGTCCCACGACGTCCGCGACCCTGGCCGTCGCGGCGGCGGCGTCCTCGATGAAGGTCGGGAAGATGACATTGGGCACGATCCGGTAGTCCGGCAGGGCCACGACGAAGCCCCGCGCCGCCAGGGCCTGGGCCGCCCAGCCGTACAGGGACCGCGACCCCGAATCCCAGCCGCCGCCATAGAAGAAGACCACCACCGGCCGCAGCGGCTGGCCCGGCCGCCAGTCGGGGCCATAGAGATCGAACCTCTGGCGCGGATCGTCGCCATAACTCAGGTCTCGCGCGATCCGGCCCACGCCCCGGTCGCGGGGGCCCAGGGTATTGAGCATGCCCAATGGCGAACAGGCCGCCACCAGACCGCCCAGCGACACGGCACCGAGGCCGGCGAAGATACCTCTACGGGTCATGGGATCCTGAAGTCTGACGGCAATGCGATCAGATACGCACGAACCGGCCGTTCGGCTCAATCATCTGTGCGGGTCATCGTGCCCCGGCGATCAGGGCACCGCAGTTGGCGTCCTCGGCCAGGCCCGGATCGACGAAGGCGAACAGGGCCGCGACCGGGGCCACGACCGCCCCCAGGATGGCGGTCAGCCCGCCTTGCGCCACCATCTGACCGACATCGACGCCGATGCGGGGCTGGGTCAGGGGGCCGGTGACATTGATCGGGGTCCACAGGCGCAGCAGACGGGGCTTCTTGGACTCGCCGTCGATCCGCAGGTTCAGGGTCTCGTCGCCCAGGTTGATCGTGCCGGACCCCTTGGCCAGGACCACGTCGGTGTCGATGACGAAGGTCCGGGCCCGGGCCACGCCGCCCGAGACGTTGAAGTCGGCGACGGCGCAGCGGATCGGCGACCGGCCCTGATCCCCCCGAAGCAGTCTGAGCAGGCCGGCCGAGGCGTTGACGCCCAGCAGTTCGGCGAAGGCCGAGCGCATCTCGCCGTTCGGAACGACCAGGCTGATCGACCCCTTCGAGTTGGCCGCGAACCGGTGGATCGAGGCCCCCGGCCCCTCCAGCCGCGCCCGGCCCAGGGCCAGGCCGCTGATCGGGCTCGAGCCGTTCGCCGCCGGCACGATCGACTGCAGCGGATAGCCCGACAGCCGGAAGTCGATGGCGGACCAGGGGATGTCGCGCGTCGCATTGATCCGGGCGGTGCCGTTCAGCGAACCCCGATTGAAGGTGAAGGCGACCGGATCGAGGTTCAGGATACCCGCCTCCAGATCGGCACCCAGCCGCACCGCCCGGATATCCAGGTCGTTGGCCTTCACCGAGGCGGCCCGGTAGGTCAGGGTTCCGTCCATCGTCTGCAGCCGATCCACGGCCAGGGTCGCGTCGGGCAGCAGCTTGCCGGGCACGCCGGACGACACGGTCGTCGTATTATCGCCCGAGGCGCTGGTCTGGGTCTTCGCGCCCAGGATGGCCGTCAGGTCGTTGATGTCGAGCCGCTGCGACGCCAGCCGGGCCTCGACCTTGAGGCGGTCCTGGGTCTCCACGGAAATGTCGCCCGACAGGTCGGAGGCCCCGACCCGACCGCTGAAGTCGTTGAAGGTCCAGTGGCTGTCGTCACGCTTCAATGCGCCGGCGATGCGGTAGCGCGGGGTGTTGGGCAAGGCGATCCCGACCAGCTGGTACAGATCCGCGAGGTCCTGACCTTGCAGGGTCAGGGTCGCCTGGACCTGGCCCAGGTCGAACGGCCGGGTCACCGAACCGTCGGCCGTCAGGTGTGATCCCGCACCGGCCAGATCGGCGGTGAAATGATAGGGCCGGTCACGGCGGATGTTGATGAAGGGACCGCCCTCGATGCGCAGCGTCAGGGGCGAGCGGTTGATCGCGCCCTTTCCGTCCAGCACGAACCCGGCGTCACCATCATTCGCCGTCTCGCGAGCATTGACGGTGGCGTCCAGCGTCAGGCCCCGCTTGCGCTCGTCCAGCACGATATGGCCGCCGGAGATGACCAGGCGCTGGATCACCGGCAGTCTGGCACCCTCGCCGTCGTCCGGCTTTTCGGGTTCGAGGTCCCAGCTCTGTTTGCCGTCCTCGGTGGCGATTAGATGGACCTCGGCCCGGTCGATGGCCAGCAGCGGCATCTCGATCTGCCCGCCCAACAGCTTCCTCAGACGCACCGAGGCCTCGATCCGCCCGACATTGGCGGTGTCCGTATCCCTGGACCAGGTCGGCCCGCCGAATTTGAGGTCATTGACGATGACGGACGGCGTCCAGCTGAACAGCCGGACGTCCAGATCGCCCTGGAGCGCGACCTCGCGATCATATTTCACCGAGGCCCAGCGCCCGATCGGCCCGCGCAGCCAGTTCCAGTCGAACAGCAGCAGGAAGATCACGAGGGCCGCGACCAGCAGCAGGAAGACGCCGCCGGCGACTTTTTCTGTCAGGCCGGGGCTGCGGAAACTGGTATAGACCGGGTCGTTCGCCTTGATATGGTCGCGCCACTCGGCGGCCCTGGCTGCCGCCGGTACCAGGGCGCGCGCGCGTACGCGGTCCCACGACAGCGCGTCCTTCAGCCTTGAAATCATTCGGTTTGGCAAGCGCGGGTTCCGGTGCGACCCCCTTCAACGCGCCATGCTCGCATGTGGCGCCACGGGCTGTGAAGATTCCGTCGGCCGCCCTTCATTAACACTCCGTAACAGGAGCAAATGTCGTCTTCGTGTCATTTTCCTGTCGCGCCATCTTTACAGAAGCGAGGATCGGCGCATTATCCTCCGAACCCAGACGTATTCTCGTGCCGGGAGGAGCCGAAAAAATGAACAAGATGACCGCCATCACGACCCTCGCCGCCCTGATGCTGGCCTCTGCCGCCCCCGCAATTGCCGGTGACGCCCAGACCCGCCGCGCGCCGACCCCGCAACGTGTGGTGATGATGTGCGACGCCACCCCCGCGACCGTCAGCGCCTTCCGCCGCGAGCACGGCCAGCGTCCGGTCTTCGTGACCGCCGATCAGGTCCTGTCCGCCCGCGCCACGGGCCAGCAATGGTCGGCCCCGCGCTGCATGACCGCGCGCGAGCACGGCCGTCTGGTCCAGGCCATGTCGAGCTACGCCGCCGCGCGCTGATCGCCCCGACCACCAGACAGCAAAAAGGCCGCGGTTCGCACCGCGGCCTTTTCCTTGTCCGTCGCGGCGACCCTATTCGGCAGGGCTCAGGTAACGATCCAGCCAGCCGAAGACCTCATTGTGCCATTGCAGGCTGTTGGCGGGTTTCAGCACCCAGTGGTTCTCGTCCGGGAAGACCACCAGCCGGCTCTCGATGCCGCGTCGCTGAAGTGCGGTGAAGGTAGACAGGCCCTGTGACGTCGGGATGCGGAAGTCGCGATCGCCCTGGACCACCAGCATCGGCGCCTCCCAGTCCTTGACGTGGTTGATCGGGTTGAACCGGTCATAGCCGCGCGGATTGTCGTACTGGGTGCCGCCGTATTCCCATTCGGTGAACCACAGCTCCTCGGTGCCATAGGCCATGCCGTTGATGTCGAAGACGCCGTCGTGGTTGACCAGACACTTGAACGCGTCGGACCATTTCCCGGCGATCCAGTTGATCATGTAGCCGCCGTAGGACGCCCCCAGGGCACAGGCATTGTCGCCGTCCAGGAACGGATAGCGCGCCTGGGCCGCAGCCCACCCCTTCTGCAGATCCTCCAGCGGCCGGTCGCCCCAGTGCTGGCTGATCGCGTCCGTGAAGGCCTGGCCGTAGCCGGTCGAGCCGTGGAAATCGATCATCACCACCGCATAGCCCGCCCCCGCATAGGTCTCGGGGTTCCAGCGATAGGACCAGCCGTTGCCGAACGACCCCTGGGGTCCGCCGTGGATCAGGAAGGCGACCGGATATTTGCGGCCCTCGACATATCCGGCGGGCTTGATGACATAGGCGTGGACATCCTCGTTGTTCCAGCCCTTGAAGCTGAACTGCTCGGCCTCGCCGAACGCCTTGCCGTCCAGCTGCGGGTTCACATTGGTCAGGGGCAGGGGCATCTCGCGACCCCGATAGGTCTTGGCGAACAGTTCGCTCGGCCGGGTCAGGCTGTCCTGGGCGAAGACGAAGCCCGACGGCGTCTGGACGAAGGCCGAGACATGGCCCGGGCCGGTGATCGGAACCGGAGCCCCACCGCCCTCGACGGGGATCGAGAACAGCCGCGTCTGGCCGACGTCACCGGCGACGACGTACAGGGTCTGGCCGTCCCGCGACCATTGCAGGCTGTCGGCCGACCGGTCCCAGCGTTCGGCGACCTTGCGGGTGGCCCCGGTCGCCACGTCCATCAGCATGATCTGCCAGCGATCGGCCTCGAAGCCCGGCCGCGCCATGGCCCGATAGGCCAGGGTTCCGCCGTCCGGCGAGAACACAGGCCCGGTGTCCCAGGCGTCGTTGGCCTCGGTCAGGTTGGTCAGCTGTCCCGGCGCTGTGGTCGAGACCTTGTAGAGGTCGAAATTGGTGCTCCAGGGCTCGGACTTGCCGGCCTCGCGCGCCGAGAAGACCACGCCCGATCCGTCGGGGGTGAAGGCGAACTCGCTCTCGTCGCCGAACGGCTTGGACGGGGTGTCGCCGTCGAAGCCCTTGGTCACCCAGACCGGATCGCCGCCCGCCACGGGAACCACGAACAGATGGTTCTGGGTGCCGTCGGCCCAGGTGTCCCAGTGACGCACGAACATCCTCTCGTAGACCTGGCCCGTCGCCTTGTCCTCGTCGACCGCCTTGGTCCGCTCCACCGTGCAGGCGATGTCGGCGCAGTCGGGGAAGACGGCCAGGGACACCACGACCTGGGAGGCGTCGGGGCTCAGGCGATAGGCGTTGACGTCGAGCGCCAGGGTCGTGACCTGGGTCGCGCCCGTGCCGTCGGCATTCGCGCGCCACACCTGGCTGGTCCCCGAGCGTCCCGACAGGAAATAGAGCTTGCCGTCCGACCCCCAGCGCGCCGTATTGGCCCCGCCGTCCGAGATGGCCAGCCGCCGGGGCTCGCCGTCCGCCGACAGATCCTTGATCCACAGGCTGCCAGCGCGCCGGTTGGCCGCCACATCGGTGGTCGTGACCGAATAGACCAGCCACTTACCATCCGCCGACACCTGCGGGTCACCCAGTCGGTTGGCCGAGATCATGTCCTGATAGGTGAAGGCGTTCGGCACGGCGGGTGCGGCCGGTGCCGGCGTCAGCGGCTGGCCCGGATTGGCCGCCTGGGCCAGGGCGGCGGGCGCGCTCGCGATCAGGGCGAGAGCGGCTACACCGCAAAGGAGGGGGCCGGAAAGCAGCGAACGGTAACGCATCGGAGGTGTCCTCACTGAACTGTTGGCGATGGCGTAGCACCGTCGCCTTCCACGCGAAAGTTGTCGGCGGCGACGATCTTAGCTAAGCTGTGGGTCCAAGGAGCGCCACTGATGACCACCGTCACCGTCCATCACGCCAAGACCCATCTGTCCGCCCTGATCGCCGCCGCCGAACGCGGTGAGGAGGTCGTGATCGCGCGGGGGTCCGTTCCTGCTGCCCGGCTGGTGCCGATCGACGCGCCCGCGCCGTCGCCTGTTCCCCGCGCGCCCCGCGTTCCCGGCCGCCTGAAGGGGCTGGTCGCCCTGGACGACAGCTTCTTCGATCCCCTGCCGGAGGACGAGCTTCGCCTGTGGGAAGGGCGCGGTTCCGAAGGGTGAGGCTGCTCCTCGACACCCATGCCCTGGTCTGGTGGCTCGACGACAGCGTCGAGCTCAGCCGCGAGGCGGATGCCGCCATCCGAGATCCGGCTAACGACATCTGGGTCAGCGCCGTGTCGGCCTTCGAGATCGCTCAGAAACATAGACTCGGCAAACTGCCGTCCGCCGCCCGGTTGGCGCGGAACTTCGACTCAGACGTCATGGCGGAAGGGTTCCTGGCCCTGTCGATTTCGCCGGGCGAAGCGCGTCTGGCGGGAGCCATGCTGAATCCGCACCGCGATCCATTCGACCGGATGCTGATCGCCCAGGCTCTGCTGAACGACATGACCCTGGTCTCGAATGAGAAACTCTTCGACGGCTTCGGCGTCGCCCGCCTCTGGTAGCTTGCTCCCCGGCCCCGATCCGGCGACAAGCGCAGGGCATGGAATCGGCCGCCCCCACCGTCAGAGAACCCCATATCTGCGACGTGCTGATCGCCGAGCGCGCGCCCCGGCTGACGCGGTCGATCGCCTGGCCGGTCGTGCGGCCTTTTCTGTACAAGCTGCTGAACTACAAGGCTGCGCGGCGGATGGCCGACGGGGTGGCCGGTCTGTCGGGACAGGCGGCGTTCGACTACATGTCGGACCTGCTGGACCTGAAGGTCTCGACCCTGAACCTGGACCGCATCCCGGCGACCGGGCGCTGCGTCGTGGTCTGCAACCACCCGACCGGCATCGCCGACGGGGTCGCCGTCTATGATGCGATCAAGACGCGGCGCAAGGACGCGGTCTTCTTCGCCAACGCCGATGCGCTGCGGGTCTCGGCCCGGCTGTCGGAGATCGTCATCCCCGTTGAATGGGTGGTCGAGAAGCGCACCCGTGAGAAGACCCGCGCGACCCTGGACGCCGCCCGCGCCGCCTTCGAGGCCGAGCGCTGCATCGTCATGTTCCCGGCCGGGCGGCTGGCGCGGGTGTCGCGAAGCGGCTCCCTGACCGATCCCGAATGGGCCTCCACCGCCGCCTCGATGGCGCGGAAATACGGCGCTCCGGTCGTGCCGATCCATGTGGCGGGGCCGACCTCGCGGCTGTTCCACCTGTTCGACCGGGTGTCGCAGGAACTGCGCGACATCACCCTGTTTCACGAGTTGTTGAACAAGCGAAAGACGGCCTTTCGCCTCGCCGTCGGCAAGCCCATCCCGCCGACCCGGCTGGACATCGACGCGACCCGCGCCACCTATGCTCTGAAGGCCTTCACCGAACGCGTCCTGCCGACCCAGCCGGACGCCGATTTCGCATGAGCGCGGACATCCGGATCGTTTTGCCCGACGCCGAGGCGACCACGGCCCTGGGGGCCCGGATCGCGCCTCTGCTGAGGGCCGGAGACGCCGTCCTGCTGTACGGCCCGCTGGGCATGGGCAAGTCGACCCTGGCGCGGGGCCTGATCCGGGCCCTGGCCCGACCCGATGAGGACGTGCCGTCGCCGACCTTCACCCTGGTGCAGTTCTACGAGACCACACCGCCGGTGGCCCATTTCGACCTGTATCGCCTGACCCGGCCCGAAGAGGCGTTCGAGATCGGTCTCGACGAGGCGCTGGACGAAGGCTGCGTCCTGATCGAATGGCCGGAACGGCTGGGCGACGACGTTTCCTGGATCGCGGGGACCCATCTGTTGGGTATCACCCTGTCAGAACACGGCGACGGCCGGGTTGCGACCGTTTCTGTCGCAGGGACGTGGGAGACGAGGCGCGATGACATCACCGGATGATCGCGAGCAGCAGAGGCTGGCCTTCCTGGCCTCGGCGGGCCTGTCGGACGCCGTGCGTGCGCCCCTGCCCGGCGACGCCTCGACGCGTCGGTACGAGCGGCTGACTACGGCCGACGGCCGGTCGCTGATGCTGATGGACCAGGCCGCCTCGGCCGAGAGCCCGCCCTGCGATCCGTCATGGACGCCGGAACAGCGCCATGCGGCCGGGTGGAATGCCGTCGCCCGTCTGTCGGCCGGTCAGGTCGAGGCCTTCGCCGCCGTTGCCGCCCATCTGAGGGCGGTCGGACTGTCCGCGCCGGACATGCCGGCGCTGGACGCCCCCGCCGGACTGGCGGTGCTTGAGGATTTCGGAGACGCCCTGTTCGCCCGGGTGATCGAGGCCGGACAGGACGAGGCCCCCCTCTATCTGGCCGCCGTCGAGGCCCTTGCCGCCCTGCATGACGCCCCGACGCCCGATGTCCTGACCGGCCCCGCCGGTGACTGGCCGCTTCAGGTCTATGATACGACGGCGCTTCAGGGAGGGGCCGATCTGTTCGTCGACTGGCTGCCGAAGCTGGATCACGGGCTGGCTTTCGATGATGCCGCCGTCGCCGACTGGCGCGCAGCCTGGGCCCCGGTAGTCGAGGCCGGCGAGGCGGGGGCCACCGTCATGGCCCACCGCGACTATCACGCCGAGAACCTGATCTGGTTGCCGGACCGTTCTGGCCCGGCCCGCGTCGGCATGATCGACTTTCAGGACGCGGTGCGGGCCCATCCGTCCTGGGACCTGCACTCCCTGCTCCAGGACGCCCGCCGCGACGTGCCGGTGGCGCTGGAGACCCAGGCGCTGGACCACTATTTCGCCCTGCGGCCCGAGGTCGATCGGACGGTGTTCATGCGCTCCTACGCCGGGCTGGCGGCTCTGAACGAGGCGCGCATCCTGGGGATTTTCGCCCGGCTGATCGTGCGTGACGGCAAGCCTCGCTACCGCCAGTTCATGCCCCGGATGTGGGCCCATCTGAACGCCAACCTGAAACAGCCGGGGCTGGAGACGGTCGCCGCCTGGTTCGACCGGCATATGCCGAAGGACGTGCGCGCATGACCGCCGTCCCGACGACCGCCATGGTCCTGGCCGCCGGGCTCGGCACCCGGATGCGGCCCCTGACCGACGATCGCTCCAAGGCCCTGGTCGAGGTCGGCGGCAAGGCGCTGATCGACCACAACCTGGACCGGCTGGTAGAGGCCGGGGTCCGGCGCGCCGTCGTCAACGTCCACGCCTTCGCCGACCGGCTGATCGACCATCTGAAGGCGTGGCGCGGCGATCTGGAGATCGTCATCTCCGACGAGCGCGAGCACGCCTTGCCGCTGGAGACCGGCGGCGGGATCAAGGCGGCGGCGGCCCTGCTGGGGGATGGGCCCATCGTCGTGGTCAATATCGACAGCGTCTGGGTCGAGGACGGCGAGCCGCCGGCCCGCGCCATTCGCGACCTGTGCGAGGGCTTCGATCCCGAGCGGGCGACCTGCCGCCTGATGCTGGCCCGCGCCCAGCGGACCTCGGGCCTCGACGGTCCCGGGGACTTCCTGATGGACGAAAAGGGCAGGCTGACGGGGCGACGCACGGCGGGGGCGGCGACCGCGCCGTTCAACTATATGGGCGTCCACATCGTCGATCCCGGCCCGATCTATGCCTACCCCCAGACCGAGTTCGGCCTGTTCCCAGGAGGCGGCGGCCTATGGGGCGGCTGGGCGTCACAGGGGCGGCTGCACGGCTTCGTCATGGAAGGTGACTGGATGCACGTCGGCGATCCCGATGCCCGCGACGCCGCCGAGGCGCGTCTGGCTCGGTCGGCGTGACCGAACGCTTCGATCCCTTCGCAGGCGGCGCTCCACGCTGGCGCGCCATCCCGTCGCACCGGCCCTTCCTCGAAGATCTGGCCGCCGGCGTCCTCGACTGGCTGGGCGACGCCCCGCCCGAGACGCTGTCGGACGCCATCATCCTGTTGCCCAACCGGCGCGCGGCGCGAGCGTTCGGCGACGCCCTGTCGCGCCTCAGCGGGGACCGGCCCGTCCTGCTGCCCCAGGTCCGGCCGCTGGGCGATCTGGAGGAGGACGAGCCGCCGTTCGCGCCGGGCGAACTGGGCCTCGACCTGCCCCCCGCCATCGCCCCCCTGACCCGCCGCTTCGAGATGGCGCGGATGATCGCCACCGAATTGCACGGCGAATACGAGGACCGCCCCGCCCATTTCGGCCCACTTCGGGCGCTGGAACTGGCCGACGCCCTGGCCGGGTTCCTGGATTCCTGCCAGATCGAGGAGGTTTCGGACCTGTCGGGCATCCGCGGTCTGGTCGAGGCCGATCTGGCGGAGCACTGGCGGACCTCGGCGGACTTCCTGTCGCTGGCGGTCGAGGCCTGGCCCCGGCGGCTGGCCGAACTGAGGCTGATCGACCCGGCCGACCGTCGTGCCCGCCTGCTGCGCCTGCTGGCCGAGCGGTGGGACAGCCATCCGCCGCAAGGCCCGGTGATCGCCGCCGGGTCGACCGGATCGGCCCCGGCGGCGGCCGACGTACTGGGGGCCGTGGCCCGCGTGCCCATGGGCTGTGTCGTCCTGCCCGGCCTCGACCTCGACCTGGACCCGGCCGTCTGGGCCGGTCTGGGCGAGGAGGAACAGCACCCCCAGAACGCCCTGTGGCGTCTGCTCGACCGACACGGCGTGCCCCGCGAGGACGTGCGTCCGTGGTTCGAGCCGGCGATCGCTCCGGCTGCGCGGGCTCGCGGCCTGGCCCGCCAACGCCTGATCAACGAGGCCCTGCGCCCCGCCAACGCCACCGCCGACTGGCGCGTCGAGATCGCCCGGATTCGCCAGGAGGCCGCGCCTCTGACCGGAGCCGATCCGATCGCGCTCGGGCTGGAGGGCCTATCGGTCCTGACCCTGCGCACCGAGGAGGACGCGGCCCAGACCCTCGCCCTGATGATGCGCGAGACGCTGGAGACGCCCCGCCCGGACGGCACGGCCCGGACCTGCGCCCTCGTCACCCCCGACCTCGCGCTGGGTCGCCGCGTCGCCGCCCGGCTGGAGCGATGGGGGATCGTGCCCGACAACTCGTCCGGCGCGCCCCTGTCGCGGTCGTCGGCCGGGGTACTGGTCGATCTGGCCGCCCGCTGGATCGCTGATCCGCTCAAGCCCCAGACCCTGCTGGCCCTTCTGAAACACCCGCTGGTCCGGATCGATCTCGGCGACGGCGATGTCACAGAGGCCGCCGTGACGCTGGAACGATACGCCCTGCGCGGCCCCCGCCTGCGTCGCTGGCCCCAGGTTCACGCCCGGCTGGAGAAGGCGGGCCAGCCCCATGAGGGTGGCAAGGCTCCGTCCGAGGGTCGTCTGGCCCGTCTGACCCTCGCCGGTGCCCTCGTCGATCGCCTGCAGAGCCTGTCCGACAAGGCCTGTGCCGCCTTCAGCCCCACCGGCCGACACGCCCGCGCGCCTCTCGACGCCGCCGCCGTCGCCCTGACCACCCTGATCGAGGCCCTGGCCGGCCAGAACGCCTGGGCGGGCACGGACGGAGAGGCGGCCGCCGCCCTGCTGACCGGCCTGATCGAAGGGGGTGCCGCGCTCGGCGCCGTCAGCCCCGACGACCTCGTCGAACTGGTCGCCGGACTGCTGGCCGAGACCACGATCCGCACCGGCGGCGCGACGCATCCGAACCTGCGTATCCTGGGGGCCATCGAGGCGCGGCTGGTGCGTGCAGACCGGATGATCCTGGCCGGACTGGAGGAGGGCGTCTGGCCCGGCCCGGCGCCCACCGACCCCTTCCTGTCGCGCCCGATGCGCAAGACCCTGGGCCTGCCCCCGCCCGAGCGTCGCCTGGGCCAGACCGCCCAGGACTTCGTCCAGGCCGCCTGTGCCGACGAGGCCATCCTGGTCCATGTCGAGCGGCGCGGCGGCCAACCGGCGGTCAAGTCGCGCTGGCTCTGGCGGCTGGAGATGCTGACGCGCGGCGCCCACACCGAGGCGGTGCCCGTCAAAATCGCCCGACCCACCGCCTGGCCCGACCTGGCCCGCGCCCTGGATGCGCCCGGGAACCGCGTGCCCGCCTATGCGAAACGTCCCGCGCCGCGTCCGCCGGTCGAGCGCCGTCCGCGCAAGCTGCCCGTCACCGGGGTCGAACGCTGGGTGCGCGACCCCTACGCCGTCTATGCCCGCTATGTGCTGAACCTGCGTCAGCTCGATCGGCCCGGTCAGTCGGCCGAGGCCCTGGCCCGGGGTCAGGCGGTTCACAAGGCGGTCGAGCGCCTGACCCTGTCCTGGCCCGACGTCCTGCCCGACGATTGCGAGGGCGAGATCGGCAAGCTGTTGCACGAGGAACTGGGCCACCACGGGTTCGAGGATGCCGCCATGGCCCGCGAGACGCCCCTGGCTCGCAACTGCGCGCGCTGGCTGGCCGGGTTCGAGCTGCGGCGTCGCGCCCGGGGTATCGACATCCACGTCGAACAGACCGTCGCCCACACCTTCGACGCCCCCGCCGGGCCCTTCACCCTGACCGCCAAGGCCGACCGGATCGAGCTGTCGTCTTCCGGTGCCGCCGTGCTCGACTTCAAGACCGGTCTGCCGCCCTCGGCCAAACAGGTCCGCACCGGATTTGCGCCCCAATTGACCCTGACCGGAGCCATCCTCGCCGAAGCCGGCTTCGCGACCTCGGGGCCCGTCGAGCCCGAGGAGCTGACCTATGTCCGCGTCGTCGGGCGCAAGGTCGCGGGAGAGCAGAAGATCATCACAGAGGGCGCCGAGGCCGCCGAATGGTCGCGCGCGGCGCTGGAAGGCCTGAAAGCCCGCGTGGCCCGGTTCGACAGCCCCTCGACCCCCTATCTGAGCTGGGTCGCGCCGCAGTTCATGGGCAATTTCGGCGGCAACTACGACCATCTGGCCCGCGTCTGGGAATGGCACGTCGTCGGCGACGAGGGCGAGACATGAGCACCCCCTCCCCCGGCGTCCGCATCCTGCCCGACCCGCACCAGCGGATGGCGGCCGACCCGCGCCAGTCGGTCTTCGTCACCGCCAACGCCGGATCGGGCAAGACCTCGACCCTGGTGGATCGGGTGGCGCGGCTGTTGCTGGAAGAGGTCCAGCCCGGCGAGATCCTGTGCGTCACCTATACCAAGGCCGCCGCCGCCGAGATGCAGGCCCGGCTCTATGACCGGCTGGGCGAATGGGCGGTCATGGACGATCGCGCCCTGGAACAGAACCTGGCCGATCTGGTCGGCGGGATGCCCGATCCCGACCTGTCCAAGGCGCGTCGGCTGTTCGCCAAGGCGCTGGAGACGCCGGGGGGCCTCAAGATCCAGACCCTGCACGCCTTCTGCGAAAAGCTGTTGCGGCGGTTCCCGCTCGAGGCCGGGGTGAGCCCGGGGTTCACCGTGCTGGAGGATCAGGCCGAAGCCGCCCTGTCCCACGCCGCGCGCGAGGACCTGGCCCGCGAGGCGCTGAAGGACGAGGACGGACCCATCGGCCGCGCCTATGCCCATTTCGCGGTCGAGCTGGACTGGGCGTCGTTCGAGGCCCTGCTGGCAAAGGTCGAGCAGGACCGCGTTCGGCTGATCGACTATGTCGCCCGCGTCGCCGACGGCCGCAGCCCCTCGCCCCACGACCTGACCGGGGCCGATCCGGACACCGATCTGGCGGGTCTCCAGGCCGACTTCATGCGATGGCTCGGCCGCGACGAATGGCTGGAGATCGCCGAGGCCATGTCGACCGGCTCGGTCACCGATCAGGCCTGCGCCGACCGGATGTGGGCCGCCGACTGGACCTTTCCCGAGGTCGCCGGAGTCTTCCTGACCAGCGGGTCGCCGCGCAAATCCATGGCGACCAAGAGCGCCCCGCCCCACGCCCGCGACTGGCTGACGCGGATGCAGGACAAGGTGGTCGCCACCCTGTCCGCCGTCCGCAAGGCCCGCGTCGCCGAGGACACCGTACACGTCCTGACCCTGGCCCAGGCCCACGGCGCATTCTACGACCAGGCCAAGGCGGCGCGCGGTGCCCTGGATTTCGGCGACCTGGTGGCGCGTACGGTCGAGCTTTTGACCACGCGCTCAAGTGCCGCCTGGGTGCTGTACAAGCTGGACGGCGGCATCGAGCACGTCCTCGTCGACGAGGCCCAGGACACGGCACCCGAGCAATGGGACATCCTGCGCGCCCTGACCGGGGATTTCTTTTCCGGTGCGGGCTCCCAACGGTTCGGAGCGGGAAAGGTCGAGCGCACCGTCTTTGCCGTCGGGGACGAGAAACAGTCGATCTATTCCTTCCAGGGCGCCCGGCCCGAGCGGCTGGGCCAGGAGGCGCAGCGCTATGACCAGATGGTCACGGGTGCCGGCTTCGCGTTCCAGGGCGTCCAACTGGCCACATCGTTCCGGTCGACGACCCAGGTGCTGGATTTCGTGGATGCGGTGTTCGAGGGTCCGGCGCGGACCACGGCCCTCGTCGGCGAACAGGTCGCGGCCATCCCCAGGCACATCGCCATGCGGACCGGCGATCCCGGCTGCATCGACCTGTGGCCCCTCTATGCCGACGAGAAGCCGCCCGAGCGCGACGCCTGGGACGACCCTCTGGATCAGGAGCCGACCCAGGGCGCGCGCAAGCGGATGGCCGCCGACCTCGCCCGCGACATCAAACGCCAGGTCGAGGCGGGCGTCGGGGTTCACGACCGTCGCGAGCGATCCTCGCGTCCCTGCGGATACGGCGATTTCCTGGTGCTGGTGCGCCGCCGCGACGCGACCTTCGAGGAAATCATTCGCGCTCTGAAGTCGGCGGGGGTGCCTGTGGCCGGGGCCGACCGGCTGAAGCTGTCGTCCCACATCGCCTTCGACGACCTGATCGTCCTGGCCCGGTTCGCCCTGTTCCCGGACGACGATCTCAGCCTGGCCGAGGCCCTGCGAAGCCCCTTCTGCGACATCGACGAGGACAGTCTGTATGACCTCGCGGGCACCAATCCGGACCGTCGCGGCCTGTGGCGCGAACTGGCCCGCCGCGCCGGAGAGCGGCCCGAATGGGCCCGGGCGCGCGATTTGATGAATTTCGTGATCTCGTCCCGCGACCGCGATCCCTTCGCCTTCTTCGCCGGGGTTCTGAACCGGATCGACGACACGGGCGTCTCGGGCCGCGCGCGGGTCCTCGCCCGGCTGGGGCGCGAGGCCGAGGAGGCGCTCGACGAGACCCTGAACCAGGTCCTGGCCGCCGAACAGCGCGGTGCCACCGACCTGGAGACCTGCCTGTCCATGCTGGAGGCCGCCGACGTCGAGGTGAAGCGCGAGCTTGAGGGGGCGCGTGGCGAGGTCCGCGTCATGACCGTCCACGGCGCCAAGGGGCTGGAGGCCCCCATCGTCATCCTGCCGGACACCACGGCGGTGGCGAAGGCTCAGGGACCGACCCTGATGGCGGTCGAACAGGCGGACGGGTCCGAGGCCTGGCTGATGTGTCCGGGGTCGGAAAAAGAGGATTGCGACGCCTCGGCCCTGGCCCGCACCGCGCGTCAGGATCGCGTCAACGCCGAAACCCTGCGCCTGCTCTATGTCGCCCTGACCCGGGCGCGCGACCGGATCGTCATCCTGGGCCGGGGCAGCGCAAAGTCGAAACAGGGCTATGACGACGGCAGCTGGTGGGACGTCCTGACCGAGACATTCGGGCGGCTGGACCCCCGCGACATCGGCGACGGCCGTCTGCGGATCGGGCCCGATCCCGCCGTCCTCGGTGCGAAAATGCAGGGTGAGCCGGGTGCCTCGGTCACGGTTCCCGAATGGGCCCGCCAGCCCGCGACGCCCGCCCCCGGCTTCCGCATCGCCGCCCCGTCGCGGATGGACGAGGCCCTGCGGATCCCTGCGCCTTCGCCTTTGGCCGTCTCCGCCGGCGGCGCGGGCATGCCGCTCGGCCGGTTCCGGCGCGGCGACCTGATCCACCGGCTTCTGGAGCGGCTGCCCGAGATCGCGCCGGAAGATCGGCCGGACGCCGCCGTCCGAATCCTGGCCCGCGAACGCCACCTCGACGAGGCCCAGCGCAGCGAGATGATCGCGGCGGCCTTCGGCGTGCTCGACGACGCCCGGTTCGCGCCCGTGTTCGGGCCGGGATCACGGGCGGAGGTGGCGCTGACGGGTTCCGCGCCCGGCCTGCCCGGTGGGGTCTCGATCTCGGGCCGGATCGACCGGCTGGTGGTCACGCCCGACCGCGTCCTGGTCATCGACTACAAGTCCAACCGGCCCGCGCCCCCGACGATCGAGGCGGCGGACCCGTCCTATGTGCTGCAACTGGCCGTCTATGTGGCGGTACTGAAGCGGCTGTACCCCGACCGTGCGGTCGAGGCCGCCCTGGTCTGGACCGACGGCCCCGACCTGATGGAGGTCCCGCCCGATCGCATGGACGCTGCCCTCGCAAACGCCCGTTGAACTGCCCGTTGAACTTGAGGGGAATCACCCCACATCTGCCCCAGCGGTCATCCGACCGATTCTTATCAACCGCAGACAGCGCGCACGGTCGCGCTCAAGCAGCGAGGCCCCGCGGGCCGAGCGATAGCGCCCAAGGGGCCATGACATGGCGACAATGAAAGTCACCGACGAGAGCTTCGACGCCGACGTCCTGAAATCCTCGACCCCGGTTCTGGTCGATTTCTGGGCCGAGTGGTGCGGCCCGTGCAAACAGATCGGCCCGGCCCTGGAACAGATCGCCGACGAACTGGCGGGTCAGGTCACCATCGCCAAGGTCAATATCGACGACAGCCCCATGACCCCGTCCAAGCTGGGCGTGAAGGGCATCCCGACCCTGATGCTGTTCCGCGACGGCCAGCTGTCCTCGCTCAAGGTCGGCGCCATGCCCAAGGGCAAGATCGTCGAATGGCTGGCTGAAAGCGGCATCCAGGCGAAGGGGTAAACGCGCACAGACCTCTCCCTCCCCCTCGGGGGAGGGCAGATCGCAAGGCGATCGGGTGGGGGCGGCAAGGCGATACGGCGCTGTCTTGCCTTGCCCTTCCCACCCGGTCTTCGCTGCGCTCCGACCACCCTCCCCCGAGGGGGAGGGAGAAGACCGTGCACCTAATCCGGCCACGTCTCCTCTGAGGCCCCCAGCACCTCGCCGGCGAGATACAGCGACCCGCAGATCACCACCCGCCCGGCCCCCAGCCTGAGCGCCGTCGCCAGGGCGGCCTCGACCGAGGGCGACGCCTGCGCCCCCAGACCATGCCCGCGCGCCACCGCCGCCAGCGCATTCGGCTCGGCACAGGCTCCGTCGAAGCCGACGGTGAAGACGTGGGCCTCAGACCCCTTCAGGGCCTCGAAGAACCCGCCCGCGTCCTTGTTGGCCAGCATCCCGACGATCAGGGCCAGCGGTCGTGGCGCCTTTGCCTGACGGTCGGCCAGGGCCTGGGCCAGGGCCAGCCCCGCGTGCGGATTATGCCCGCCGTCCAGCCAGAGTTCGGCTTCCGCCGACCGCGCCGCCTCGCCATAGGACCCCGCCGTCAACCGTTGCATCCGCGCGGGCCACCGCACGGTCCGCAGGCCTTCCGCGATCGCGTCTTCCGGCAAGTCCAGCTCCAGCGCCACGGCGACCGCCAGCCCGGCATTGTCGATCTGATGCGCCCCGAACAACGCCGGGGCCGGCAGGTCGAGGAACCGCTCCAGGTCCTGGAACACCATCCCGCCCCGCTCGCCCCAGGCGTCGAAATCGGTGCCCATGACCGTCAGGGGCGAGGCGACCCGCCCGGCCGCCTTCTCGATCACCGCCATGGCCGCCTCTGACTGCCGCGCCACGATGCCCCGGGCGCCCGCCTTGAGGATGCCCGCCTTCTCTCCGGCCACGGCCTCGATCGTGGTGCCCAGGAACTCGGCATGGTCCAGATCGACCGGCGCGATCACGCTGACCAGCGGCCGCTCGATGACGTTTGTGGCATCCAGCGTGCCACCCAGCCCCACCTCGACGATGGCCAGGTCGGCGGGGACATCCGCCATGGCCAGGAAGGCGGCGGCCGTGGTGCTTTCGAACACCGTCGCCTGCACGCCCCGCACCGCCTCGATCCGGTCCAGAATAGCCTCAAGCCGCGCATCGTCGATCAGCCGGCCCGCCAGCCGGATCCGCTCGTTGAACCGCACCAGATGCGGCGAGGTATAGGCATGGACCCGCAGGCCCGCCGCCTCGGCCATCGCTCGGATGAAGGCGACCGTCGATCCCTTGCCGTTGGTGCCAGCGACGTGGATCACCGGCGGCAGCCGATGCTGCGGCTCGCCCAGCACGGCCAGCAGGGTGCGCATCCGGTCCAGCGACAGATCGATCTTCTGCGGGTGGCGCAGGCGCAGGCGTTCCGAGATCGGGTCCATGGTCCAAGCCGTATGGGCGGATGCCGGCGACTTCAAGTCTGTGGCTGGCGAGCCCGCGTCAGACCGGATCGCCCGCCGCGCCCGCCGGGCTCAGCTTCCAGCGGATCTTGGTCTCGGCGTCGGTGCGGGCCGAGCCGCGCACGACGATCTGGAGCGAGCGCCGGGTCAGGCCGTCGTCGATGTGGACGCTGGGCTCGATGGCGACGTCCGGCCCGTCGGTCCTGAACCACCAGCCGCGACCCGAGTGGCCCCGCAGCAGGATGGACCGGCGGTCACGGGCCAGCGAGGCCTGCACTCCCGGCTCCAGATGGAACCGCACCGCATAGGGGGCGGCGATGGCGCGGACGACGTCGCCCTCGACATGGCTAGGGGCCGGATGCAGCCGTTCCTCGGCCCGCAGTTCGTCCAGCCTCTGATCCAGATAGAGGCGACGCTGGTGCAGCAGGCCGAAGGGCACGGCCCAGCCGTCGTGCTCCATCTCCAGCCAGACGGCGCCCTCGGCCTCGCGGTGTTCGGCGCCGACATGGATCGGGCGGCCGATCAGGCGCGGGCCCAACAGTTCGCCCTTCCAGCCGCCCAGGGGATCGCCCAGCGACTGTTCGCCGAGCGTCAGGGTCGAGTGGCCGGGGGTCAGGCGCAGGGCCTGGCGATCGGCGGCGCGCGGGGTCCAGCCACAGCCGGTGACGATCCGGTCACGACCACAGGCGATCTCGAGCGCCAGCGGCTGGGCGCAGGCGGCCTCGCCCCAGGCCCCGTGGGCGGGTCGGGCGGTGTCGGCGACGACGGTCAGCAGGGCGCCGTGGATGCGACGCAGGCCCCCCACACTGCCCGCGATCGGGCCCCGGGCGGCCTCGGTCTGGGACCAGTCGTCGTGGGCGCGCGCGGCGGCGACGAGGACCGCCTGGCTGGGTCCACCGCCCTGGAAGCTGGTCAGGCGGCCGTCGGGCAGGGTCAGGACGCGCAGGGCCGCCGTCAGCCGCTGGATGGCCCCGCCGATGGATTCCGGCGAGGTCTCCGACAACTGCGACAGGGCATCCTCGAGCGTCAGCAGGTCCAGCAGCAGGGCCAGACCCGCTTCGGGATTGCGCGAGGCATGGCCCCCGTCGCCCGCCACTGTGGCGCGCAAGGCCCCGGCCAGGGCGTGGATCGCGCGCTTGCGCAGCGAGGCCCCCGCCGGTCCGGCGATGACGCAGCCCGCGACGGCGGCGGCGACCATGCGCTCGGCCTTTCCGGCGAGGCCGCCCGGCGGACGCAGCAGTTGCCGCGCCTGACGGCCCAGGATGTCGATCAGCCGCTGGCGCTCGGCCTCGGTGGCGACCCCACCCAGCTTTCGGGCGGCGCAGGACAGGTTGAACACCCGCTGCGCCAGAATCTCCGGCCCCCAGGCGAAGGGGGACCAGCGGGCGAAATGATCGGCCCACAGCAGGGTCAGCCGCAGGGCCTCGCGCGCACCCTTTTCCCCCTGGGTCATCAGGCCGGGCAGCCAGGCGAAGGCGTGCAGGTCGACGGCAAAGGCCTTGGTCGGACAGGGCCGGTCCCAGACGTCGCCGCCGGCCTCGACCTCGAGCGTCGAGCCGGCCAGGGTCGCGCGGCCGGACAACAGGGCCTTTCCGATCTGGGCGTCGGCGGGGCGGAAATCGCGCGGGGTGGCCGAGAAGGCGGTGGCCTTGGCCCCCTTCAGCGTCAGCGTATAGCCGGGCAGGCCATAGAGCTCGATCCACATCTGGCGGGTCAGCAGCCGCCCGGCGATGGCGGGCCACAGGGTCGGGCCGGTGTGGGGACCACCCGCGCGAACGGGGGTGCGGACCGGCGCCCCGCGCAGGCCGGGTATGGCCCCGGGCGCGGGAGCCTCGGCCTCCGTCGCGCGACGGGCGAAGGGGCTCAAGGCCATCTCAGACGGCCTTCAGGGCCGCGATATTGGCGGCATAGGCGTCCGGTCCACCCCGGAAGACGGCAGTCCCGGCGACCAGGGCGTCAGCTCCGGCGGAGACGCAGGCGGCCGCATTGGCCGAGGTCACCCCACCGTCGACCTGGAGGTGGGCCTTCGATCCGGCGGCATCCAGCAGGGCGCGGGCCCGCTCGATCTTGCGATAGGAGGCGTCGATGAAGGCCTGGCCACCAAAGCCGGGATTGACCGACATGATCAGCACCAGATCGACCAGATCGATGACGTCTTCCAGCAGACCCAGCGGCGTGCCCGGGTTGAACACCACCCCCGCCTTGGCCCCCAGCTGGCGTATCCGGCCCAGGGTCCGGTGCAGGTGGGGCCCGCTCTCGGGGTGGACCGTCAGGATATCGGCCCCGGCCTCGCGGTACGCCTCGAGCCACGGATCGACCGGTGCCACCATCAGATGGACGTCGAAGGGCAGGCTGGTGTGTTTGCGAAGCGCCTTCACCACGTCCGGGCCGATGGTGATGTTGGGCACGAAATGCCCGTCCATCACATCGACATGCACCCAGTCGGCCCCGGCCGCCTCGATGGCGGCGACCTCGGACCCCAGCTTTGCAAAGTCGCTGGCCAGGATGGACGGGCAGATCAGGGGCGCGCGGGTCATGGTCAGGGGATAGGGCGCGTCGGCCGTCTGGGCAAGGACGCGAGCGTCCTGGCGCTAACGCTCGCCGCGCGGCGGCTCGCTGCTTGAGCGCCGACGTTTAACGCAAATGGCTTTGAAACACGCCCAGCAGCTTGGTCCAGCCGTCGGCCGCATCGGCCGCGTTGTAGCTGGCGCGGTAGTCGGCGTGGAAGCCGTGCTGGGCGTCGGGATAGACGTCGATGCGGCTGTCGGTCTTGCCGGCTGCGGTGAGGGCTGCGGTCATGCCCTCGACGGCCGTGAGGGGAATGCCCTGATCCTGACCGCCGTAGAGGCCCAGCACCGGGGCCTTCAGGTCCTTGGCCAGATCGACGGGCCAGGGCGCACCGGCCGCGATCTGTTCGGGCGTGGCGGTTGGCGACGGGGCCAGTTGTCCGTACCAGGCGACCCCGGCCTCGATCTGGTCGAAGCGGGCGCAGGCCTGCCAGACGACCTTGCCGCCCCAGCAATAGCCGGTGATGCCGATCTTGTCGGTGGCCCAGGCCTGGGCGGCGACCCAGTCGAGAGTGGCCGAGACGTCGCCCATGACCTGTTCGTATTTGGCCTGGCTGACGATGGTGCGGATCTGGGCGAAGTCGGACAGGGGGGCCGGATCGGCGACACGCACGAAGAAGGCCGGGGCGATGGCGGCATAACCCGCCTTGGCCAGACGGCGGCAGATGTCCTCGATATAGGCGTGGACGCCGAAGATTTCCGACGCGACGATCACCACCGGGAACGGACCCGCGCCCTCGGGGCGGGCGACATAGGCCGGCAGGGCGAAGCCGTCGGGGGCCGGATAGTTCACTTCCTCAGCGACCAGGCCGGTCGTGTCGGTGACCACCGGGGTCGCGCTCTGGGCCAGGGCGGCGACGGCGTATCCGCTGAAGAACAGGCCGCCCACGGCACCGACCCCCAGGGTCCGGCGCGAGAATTTCAGGTCGTCGGCGGTCTGGCCTTCGGGACGGATCAGGACGGTCATGGGGGCTCCGGCGAGAAAAGGGACTGGGCCGACCTTGCGCCCGGCAGCGAAAGCCGTCGAGAGCCCAACCCGTTGCCTGCGTCGATACGCGCGGGGTCGCGCCCGGTGCGGCGGGCCGCTAGAAGCGGGGCCATGACCCTGCGCATCGCCACCTGGAACATCAACTCGGTCCGCCTGCGCATCGACCAGGTCGCGCGGTTCGTGGCCGAGAGCGGGACCGACGTCCTGTGCCTTCAGGAGATCAAATGCCTGGAGGACCAGTTCCCCCGGAACGCCTTTGCCGAGATGGGGATGCCGCACCTGAAGATCGCAGGCCAGAAGGGCTGGCACGGGGTGGCCATCGCCTCGAAACTGCCGATCGAACACAGCGACACGTTTCGCGCCTGCAAGCTGGGTCATGCGCGATGCGTGTCGGGGCTGATCGCCGGGGTCGATGTCCAGAATTTCTACATCCCGGCGGGCGGCGACCTGCCCGACCGGGAACTGAACGCCAAATTCGATCACAAGATGGATTTCTATGAACAGCTGACCGAGACGGTCGAGCGTCAGGACCGGTCGCGGCGGCTGCTGATGTGCGGCGACTTCAACATCGCGCCCAGTGAGTTCGACGTCTGGAACCACAAATACATGTCCAAGGTGGTCAGCCACACGCCGGGCGAGGTCCAGACGCTGAACCGGCTTCAGGCGGCGGGCGGGTTCGCCGACGTGGTCCGCGACGCCTTTCCCGAGCCCCAGAAGCTGGCGTCTTGGTGGAGCTATCGCGCCCAGGACTTCAGGGTGTCGCAACGGGGCCTGAGGCTCGACCACATCTGGACCTCGCCGGGCCTGACGCCGTCGGTGGTGCCGGGATCGGCGACGATCCATGAGCCGGTGCGCGCTTGGGAACAGCCCAGCGATCACTGTCCGATCACGGTCGATCTGGACGTCTGATTTAGGGTCGGGGCGCCCTATTCGGCGGCTTCGAGGGCCAGCTTGGCGGCGTCCAGTTCGGCGGCCTTGGCCTCGACCAGGCTGACGATGTGATCGACCATCTCGCCGTTGGCCAGTTTGTGGGCGATCTTGCCGTTCAGATAGACCATGCCCGATCCCGCTCCGCCGCCGGTGAAGCCGACGTCGGTATAGAGGGCCTCGCCGGGGCCGTTGACGACGCAGCCGATGATCGACAGCGACATCGGCGTGGCGATGTGGGCCAGCTTTTCTTCCAGGATGCCGACCGTCTCGATGACGTTGAAGCCCTGACGGGCACACGACGGACAGGCGATGATGTTGATGCCCCGGTGACGCAGGCCCAGCGACTTCAGGATGTCGAAGCCGACCTTGATCTCCTCGACCGGATCGGCGGCGAGCGAGACCCGGATGGTGTCGCCGATCCCGGCCCAAAGCATGTTTCCCATGCCGATCGCGGACTTGATCGTGCCGGTGCGAAGCGGACCAGCCTCGGTGACGCCGAGATGCAGCGGGCAGTCGATGACCTCGGCCAGCTGCTGATAGGCGGCGACGGTCAGGAAGGGGTCGGACGCCTTCACCGAGATTTTGAACTCGTGGAAGTCGTGGTCCTGAAGGATACGGGCGTGGTTGAGGGCGCTCTCGACCATGGCGTCGGGGCAGGGCTCGCCATATTTCTCCAGCAATTCCTTTTCCAGAGAGCCGGCGTTGACGCCGATCCGCATGGAGCAGCCGTGGTCCTTGGCCGCCTGGATCACGTCGCGGACGCGCGACGCATTGCCGATATTGCCCGGATTGATGCGCAGACAGGCGGCACCGGCCTCGGCAGCCTCGATGCCGCGCTTGTAGTGGAAGTGGATGTCGGCGACGAGCGGCACCTTGGCGGCACGGGCGATGGTGCGGAAGGCCGCGGTCGAGTCCTCGTCGGGGCAGGAGACGCGGACGATGTCGGCCCCGGCTTCTTCGAGCTCGCGGATCTGGCCGATCGTGGCGTTGGCGTCGGACGTCAGGGTGTTGGTCATCGACTGGACGCTGATCGGCGCGTCGCCGCCGACCGGCACATTGCCCACCATGATCTGGCGGCTCTTGCGGCGCTCGATATGACGCCAGGGTCGGATATGGGAGTGGTCTGCGCTCATGACGGGATCAAGATAGGCGCTTTATCGTGGCGGGGCCATGACACCGATGCAGGGTGATTAGTGGTTAGTGGTTAGTGGTTGGCGTCCGGTGCCTGCAACCCACCCGACCCATCACGAACCACCTCTACTGCGCCTGAACCGCCGTATTGATCGACGCGCGCGTCTGCACCGCTGCACGGGCGGCGGCGATCTGGGCGGCTTCGACCTGGGCGGCGGTCTGGCGGGCGAGGGCGGCGGCGCGGGCGTTGAGCTGGCTCAGGGGGCTGACGGTGGCGGGAAGCGCGCCGCCGTGCTCGCCGTTCAGATAGACGTCGAAGGCGGCCGGGTCGGAGACGTCCACCGTCGCAGCCAGGTCGATCGGCGCGCGCCAGGCCTCGCCGGCGACCATCTGGCGGGCGAACAGGACCTGACCGTTGGCGGTCGAGACGACCAGCAGGCCCGCCTTCTTGGCCTGGAGCACGACCTGGGAGGCCGTGGCGGCGGCACCGTAGATGGCACCGCGGGGATTGAAGGCCTTCTGCACCGGTCCGGCCTGGGCTGCGGCGGCGGCCGCGACGGCGGCCGGGTCGGTCGGATCGACGCCGGTCAGCTGGGCCTCGAGGCCGGGGGTGACATACAGGGTCGGGGTGGTCTGGTCGGCCGGGGCCGGGCGCGGCGCACCGACGGCGACCACCGACTGGCCGGGCACCTGACCCAGAGACCAGCTCTCGGGGATCTCGGCGATGTCGGACGGGGCCGGGGCATGCATCAGATTGACGCGCTGGAACACGTTCCAGCCGACGACGGCGAGACCCACGACCAGCACGGCCCCGATCAGCCGGGGCGAATAGCGGCGCACGTCCTCGAAGGCCACGCCGACCGGCGCCTGGAGCGGGACCGAGGCGTCCGGGCTCTCGCGCTTGAACCGTTCGACGGCCAGCTGTTCGTCCAGGCCGAGCGCAGCGGCATAGGCGCGCACATAGCCGATGGAGAAGACCCGCGACGGCAGGGAGGAGAAGTCGCCCTCCTCAAGCGCCTTGAGGAAGCGGGTATGGACACGGGTGATGACGGAGTATTCGGCCAGCGACCGGCCCGAGGCCTCGCGCGTCGCGCGCAAGCCGGCACCCAGAGTCGCGGCGTCAGCGATGGAGGGCATGGGATCCTTCCAGTCCGGATGAGCACGAAACTCGTCGGGAACGTTTCCCGTATCCAGCGCCATTAAGCCCGACCCCACTGCCGACGATTCCGTTGGGTTCGGAGACGCCGTACTCGACCAGGACGCAAACGAAATCACATTCGTCGCCGTCACATCCGTCGATACCATGTCCGGTGTGACATCCGGATCAGCCCCCGCCAATCCGTCGCGTCCGTCTTGTGGATAACCCATTTGCATCGACGTATCAACGATCTGTTAGCCATGTCCGCTTTTCCCCTGACGCGTGTGTCAAGTCGGGACGGTTCAGATCGCGACGTTCAATTTCCGCGCCAGGCTTTCGATCTCGTTGCGGATCGAACCCGCCGATGAGCCCAGCAGACTGGTCATGCCGCGCCGGGCGGCGCCGACGTCGGCCGACAGGATCATCCGCTTGACCGGCCCCACCCCGCCGGCCGGCGCCGACAGACGGGTGAAGCCCAGGGTGATCAGGGCAAAGGCCTCCAGCGGCCGACCCGCCAGCTCGCCACAGACGGACACCGGCGTGCCGGTCTCGGCGCAGGCCTTCTGGATCGACTGAAGGGCGCGCAGGGCCGGGGGCGACAGGGGGTCGTAGCGGTCGGAGACCAGAGGGTTGGTCCGGTCGGCGGCGTACATGTACTGGAACAGGTCGTTGGTCCCGACCGAGACGAAGTCGGTCAGGGGCAACAGGGCGTCGAGGTGCCACAGCAGGCTCGGGCATTCGATCATGGCCCCGACCCGCAACAGCGCCGGCAGGGGGCGGCCGCGACGCCGGGCCCACTGGCATTCGATGTCCATCAGCTCCCGCGCCGCGCGGAACTCCTCGACCGTGGCGATCATGGGGAACATGACGCGCAGCTCGCGCCCGGCCCCGGCGGCCAGAAGGGCGCGCAACTGGAGCCGCAGCAGGGCGGGACGGTCGAGGCCCAGGCGGATGGCGCGGCGGCCCAGGGCCGGGTTCTCCTCCCGCTCGGTGGTCTCCATATAGGGCAGGACCTTGTCCCCCCCGATGTCGAGGGTGCGGAAGGTGACAGGCCGGTCCCCCGCTGCGTCGAGCACCAGCTTGTACAGCGCCGTCTGGGTGTCGAGCCGGGGCAGCTCCTCGGACACCATGAACTGGAACTCGGTGCGGAACAGGCCGATGCCCTCGGCACCGACGAGGTCGAGGTTGTCGAGGTCCACGGCCAGACCGGCATTGGTCAGCAGGGTGATCCGCTGTCCGTCGACGGTGACGGCGGGGACGTCCTTCAGCTTGGCGAACTCGGCCTGGCGCTCGCTGCGCACGGCCATGCGCGACTGGACCGATTCCAGCATATCCGGGCGGGGCCGCAGGTGGGCCTCACCCGTTTCGCCATCCACGATGACGAGGTCGCCCTCGCTCAGTCGGTCGCGCAGGCCCGGCAGGCGCCCGACACAGGGGATGCCCAGGGCCCGGGCCACGATGGCGGCGTGGCTGGCGGCCGACCCCTCCTCGATCAGCAGGCCCTTCAGGGTCTCGCGCGGGTATTCCAGCAGGTCGGCGGGGCCGAGGTTCCTGGCCACCAGGATGGCGTCGTCGGGCAGGATGCGACCGCCCGGACTGTCGCCCGCCAGAACCCGCAGCAGCCGGTTGGCCAGGTCCTCGAAGTCGTGCAGCCGCTCCTTGATATAGGGGTCGCGGGCCTTGGCGAAGCGGGCGCGGTGTTCGTTCCTGACCCGGTCCACGGCGGCCTCGGCCGTCAGGCCCGATCGCACCGCCTCAAGCAACGACCGGTTCCAGCCCCGGTCGTCGGCGAACATCCGGTAGGTTTCCAGCACCTCGAACGACTGGCCCGCCAGCTTGCCCTGGCCGCCCTCCAGCAGGGCGTCGATGCCCGCCTTGAGGTCGGCCAGACCCAGGTTCAGCTTCATCTCCTCCAGCACGGGGTCGGCGGAGAGAAGCTTTTCGGGCGCGAGCGGGGCCTCGTGCAGGATGACGTGGCCGAAGGCCAGGCCGTCGGCGAACTTCTGGCCCTTGAGCCGTTCGGGGCGGTGCGGCGCGACCTCGACGTCGCGCAGCTCCTCCTGGGCCATCAGCTCGCCACTGGCCACCGTCTCGGCCAGGACCATGGCGATGGTCTGGATGTCCTCGACCTCGTCGGGGTCGTAACGCCGCTCGGCCCGGTTCTGGACGACCAGCACCCCGATCGCCCGCCCGCCGCGCAGCAGGGGCGCGCCGAGGAAGGCATGATACGGGTCTTCGCCCGTCTCCGGCCGATACGAGAACGAGGGATGGGACGGCGCGTCGGACAGACTGATCGGCTCGGCCGTTCGGGCCACCTCGCCGACCAGGCCCTCGCCCGGCCGCATCCGGGTCTCGTGGACGGCCTCGGCCTTCAGGCCGTGGGTGGCGAACAGCTCAAGCTCGCCCGAGCCGCGCCGCAGATAGATCGAACAGACCTCGGCCACCATCGACTGGGCGATGGTGCGCACGACGCGGTCCAGCCGTTCCTGGGCCGGAGCCGCCCCGGCCATGGCCTCGCGGATCTGGCGCAGGAGGTTGCGCGGCCCCCTCGTCGTCAATCCGCCGCCTACCGGCATCCCGCCTCCCGTGGTGAGCGACCAAGATAGGCCGCAGGTGTGACGCTCGCTATAGCCGATCCGGGCCCCGGGACCGAATGAAGGGCGGTTACGGGCGGGCTGACGGTCGAAGCCGGGACAAAAACAGGGTCCGAAAGGTCCGAATGGTCTGAAATCCTCGAGGCGGGGAGCCGGCGAGGAGACCGTGATGTCAAAGACCGGGCAGGAAATCGCAGTCTACCACGCGCCGGACGGGCACCAGGGCGAAAGGTCGAAGATCGTTGCGATCCCTTGTTCTGCAAGGGATTGGGCGTGCGAAGTTGGATAGGTGGAGGGCCGGAAAACCCCTTTCGGCGTTCTGACCGGGATCGGAGAGGTTCCTCACAACGTTCACAACGAAAGGGCACGACGAATACGACGGAAGCGACGCTGTGTCGAGCATCGCGACCCATCGGTGAGGGTGATGTCTGATCAAGGGATGGCGGCAAAGCCGCAGTCCTTCGCGCATCCGGATCGCTGTTTGATCCCCACACGCGGTCCCGTTGTGCCCTTTGTGCCTTTCGTTGTGCCCGTTGTGATGAAACCGTTCCGGTCAGCGGCACAGCCGCCGTACCGACCCTCAGCCGTCGAGACAGCCGACGGCGGCGAGCAGGACGCTGAACATGCCGTAGAAATAGATCTGGTAGCCTTCCGCGAAGGCGGGGGTCAGGATCAGCTGTTCGGATCGCGGTCCTTCGGCGATCAGACCCGCGTCCCGCAGCGTCGCCAGCACGCGCCGCACATGGGTACGCGACACGCCCAGCCGCCGGGCGAGGGCCGAGGTGTTGATCGCCACCACGCCCTCAGGCGACGTTCGCCCGTCCCTGAACGCCGTCTCGGCCAGGGCATAGGCGCACATCAGCCCCATGGATCGCCGCCCGACCCCGCCCAGGGGATCGATCAACTCCTGATCCAGGGCGGGCGCGGCCAGATGGCGGCTGGCGAGGAAGGCGACGATGCGGTCGAACACGTCGGAACGGTCAAAGCCCTCGACCATCGGTGCGACGCGCGGGTCGATCAGGGCCAGGCTTTCCAGCTCGATCCGGTAACAGGCGCGGAACGCCTGAACCATGGCGGGGGCGGGGACATACCGCCTCTGTCGCCCGCGCTGAAACGGGTCGGCGGGCACGATCAGCCCCGCCCTCTGCATCCGGGCCAGGATGGCGCTGGCCCGGCCGGCGCTGAACAGATCGCGCGCCGCCTCCTGCAGACCCCGGTGATACAGCCGGTCGGTCGAATGCAGATACAGGGCCAGCACCCCCAGGGCATAGGTCGGGATGTCGCCGATGCAGCGATAGAAGCCCGGATCGCGATCCAGCAGGGCCAGGGGCGCATGGGTCGAGTGACGCACGGCGGCGTCGAAACCGGGCCTCAGATGAACCGGTGCCGTCGGGGGTGTCATCGCTGTCTCGGTCGCCGCGCTCATGTGCCGCCCCTCATCGACAACCGTCCCAAATGTGTCCAGTGGCGGGCCGAAAATCTTTGTTCTATCGCCGACGACAGGGCGCTCCCTGGCGCCCGGCCGGACGGTTTCGTGGATCGTCTCTCACGCGGCGCTGGAATGCGTCCGACAGGGCTTTTGGGGTGTCGGGGGACCGCCTTGAAGCCCTGGAGAGACCCACACGCCGCGCGCTGCCCCACGGCGCGCGGTGATGACCGTCCGGCGTGGGGTGGGGGCGACCGCCGACCCCAGGGGGCGCGCTATCGATCCGTCGTCGCCCGGGCAAGAAGTTGCCCGTCGCCGTAGTCACCCTCCAGCCGTCCCGTCCGCGCCCAGTCCAGCACGGCCTGGAAATAGCCGGGGGCATAGCCGAGCGACGTACGGCGGCCGTCGGGACCGGTCTCGAACCGGACGATGCCGTGATCGGTGTCGGGATATTCCAGCAGGGTGATCGGGCGTCCCTGAGCCGACAGGGCGATCAGTCGGCGGCGCGTGGCGTCCGGCGGCGCGCCGGTGTCCTTTTCGGCCTGGATCCACAGCATCGGGGCGTTCAGGCCGCCGAGCACGGGCAGGGGATCATAGTCCCACGATGTCCCGACATCCAGTTGCGGGGCCATGGCGACGATCTGTTCATTGGGGGTGTTCAGCAGCATGCCGGTGAACTCGCCCTTGATGTCGGCGAACCAGGGCTCGGCACGGTATCGGGCGCGTACCGCCTCCAGACCGTCGAAGCCGACCGCGCCGCGTGAGGCGACGAACGCGCCGGTGACCTCGGTGATCTCGCGGGCCCTGGCCAGGACATCGGGGCCCCATCCCTTGGCCTCGAGGGTCTGGATCACCTCGTCGCTGTCTTCCGAAAGGACGCCGTAGGCCAGGCCGAAGCCGACGATGACGAAATCGACGGGCGTCAGGCTGGCGGCGAGCGGCGCGACCCATCCACCCTGGCTCCCGCCATGCAGGCCGACACGGCCCGCGCGGGCCCCGGCCATCCGGCGGGCCTCGATCACGGCCGCAGCGGCGTCTTCGGCGAGGACGTGGAAGTCCTGAGTGTAGGTGCCCTCCGATCCGCCGGAGCCCCGTTTGGCATAGACGAAGACGCCGACGCCCGACGCGGGCGCGAACCTCTGGAAGGCGTTGAAATCCAGCGCATTGGAGCCTTCCGAACCGTGGACCTCGACCATGATGGGGACAGGATCGTCGCCGGGCGGCAGGATCAATCGCCCCTTCAGACGGGTCCCTCCCTGGCCGACGAAGGTCGTGTCCTGCGTATCGAGTGCCACGCGGTGGCCCGGTCGGCCGTCGAACGCGATCCGGTCATCGGCACAGGTCCCGAGCTGCGGCTGCGGGCCCTCGACACGGTTGGTCCAGCCCAGGGTGCTGACCCAGTAACCGTCGGCGTTCCGGATCATCCGGCTGGTGGACCCGTCCAGCCTGCGCCACCGCAGGCCCGTATTGACGTTGGGCGCCAGATCCACCCAGCTGCCGTCGTCCAGACGATAGACGCCGACGTGGCAGACCGCAGCGGGGTCCGGGCGTGCTCCGACATCGGCACCGGGGAGTTGGGCCATCGCGGGAAGGGCGACGAGGGATACGGCGGCGGCGAGAGCCGCAGCCAGGGTTCTGGTGAGACGGGAGGGCGACACGGGCAGTTCCGATCAAGAGGGTGAGGCAGGTTCGCCGATCGCCATTGCCGGTCGGACGGCGGCTCGCTAGGCCTCGCTTCGCGAACGGCGCCGTGGGTGCGCGAACGGGACGGCATGGACGGCAAGGCGAAGAAGCCAGGATCTGCGATGGCGCGGCGGTGGGTTATCGACCTCGGGATGCTGCTCGCCATGGGGGTGCTTCTGGGGTTTCTCGGCCCCTTCGACAGCGACAGTGCGCCCGCCGTGCAGCGCTACGTCTACTGGACGATCTGCCTGGTCGGTTGCGGGCTGATCGGGGTCGCGGCGGACGATCTGCTGAGCCGGGTCGTGAGCGTGACATGGCGGCGGGTGGCGCTGGTCTCGCTGCTGATCACGCCGCCCGGCACCCTGCTGGTGCTGGCGACGCAGAACCTGCTGATGGGGCAGCCGTTCGGCTGGGCGGTGTTTCTGAACCTGCTCTGGCAGGTTTGGCCGATCGTGCTGGCGGTCATGGCGGTGAGGGCGCTGGTCTGGCGGCGGCGGCCGACGCGGATCGAGACGCGAACCATCATCGCCCCGCCCCTGCCCGAGGCCGAGGCGGTGTTCAGACGACGCCTGTCCGCCAGACGGCGCAGCGCCCGTCTGATCGCGATCGAGGCTCACGACCATTACCTGAAGGTCCATACCGACGCCGGCGAGGAGCTGATCACCCTGCGGTTCGCTGACGCGCTGGAAGACCTGGCCCAGGCTCACGGATGGCGGGTCCACCGGTCATGGTGGGTCGCCGCCGAGGCGGTGGAAGCCGTGCGATGGCGACGCGGCGCGGGAGAGGCGCATCTCGCCGGGGGACTGAAGGTGCCGGTCAGTCGAAGCTATAGCGCGGTACTGAAACAGGCCGGCTGGTTCTAGCGGTCGCGGATGTCGAACCCTCGACGTCGTCCTAGAGCGCGTCCAGCCCATAGGCCGCGTGCAGCGCGCGTACGGCCAGTTCGGCATAGGCGTCCTCGATCAGGACGCTGATCTTGATCTCGGAGGTCGAGATGGCCTGGAATTTGACGCCCTTGTCGGCCAGGGCCTTGAACATGGTCTGGGCGACGCCGGCGTGGCTGCGCATGCCCACGCCGATGACCGAGACCTTGGCCACGTCTGCGTCGACGCGGATTTCCTCGAACTGGATGTCGGCCTGGGCCGCCTTCATCAGGTCCGACGCGCGCACGGCGTCACGCCTGCCCGTCGTGAAGGTCAGGTTGACCGCGCCCTCGGTGCGGGCCTGGGACTGGACGATCATGTCGACGTTGACGTTGGCCTCGGCCAGGCGGGTGAAGACGTCGGCCGGGGCGTCGGTGCGGTCCGACAGGCCCAGCAGGGTGATCCGGGCCTCGTCGCGGCTGACGGTCACGCCCGATACGATGCGCTTTTCCACGATGTCTTCCTCGTCACAGATCAATGTACCGGCGCCGACCGGCAAGTTTCCATCCTCGTCGGGTTCGACGAAGCTCGACAGCACGCGCACGGGCACGCGCTTGGCCATGGCCAGTTCGACCGACCGGGTTTGCAGCACCTTGGCGCCCAGGGAGGCCATTTCCAGCATCTCTTCGTAGGAGACGCGGTTCAGCTTGGTGGCCTTCTTCTCGATGCGCGGGTCGGTCGTATAGACACCGTCCACATCGGTATAGATGTCGCACGGACACTCCAGCGCGGCGGCGACCGCGACCGCTGATGTGTCCGAGCCGCCCCGGCCCAGGGTGGTGATCCGGCCGCCGGGGGTCACGCCCTGGAAGCCCGGGATGACGGCGATCTGGCCCGCGTCCATGGCGGCACCCAGCACCTCGCCCGGCACGTCCTCGATGCGGGCGCGGCCGTGGGCGTCGTCGGTGATGATCGGGATCTGCCAGCCCATCCAGCTGCGTGCGTTCAGGCCCATGTTGCGCAGGGTCAGGGACAGCAGACCCGCCGTGACCTGTTCGCCCGAGGCGACGACCACGTCGTATTCGTCGTCCGACAGCGGCAGGCCGGGCGCGGCGGGGCCTGCCCCGTCGGTCCAGGCGACCAGTTCGTTGGTCTTGCCCGCCATGGCCGAGACGACCACGGCGACCTGTTTGCCCGACCTGACCTCGGCCGCGACGATACGGGCAGCGCGGCGAATACGCTCGAGGTCGCCCATCGAGGTGCCGCCGAACTTCATCACCAGTCGTGTGGTCGCAGGCGTGGTCATGGAAAGGCGGCCGCTCCGGGCGTCAGGGGGACAAGGCGTGCGGCCTTCTAGCGGCGGGCGGTGCGGTTCACAACGCAGCTTTGCTGGAAGGGCCGATCAGATCGGGTGACGGCGATGCGACGCCGCGCCGCTTGACCAGCGCGCGGATCGGCGCGAGGCGTCGCAGATGAGCGAAGCACAGACCCTCGATGCCGCTGCCGGCCCCTCGATCGATCCGGCCGATGTGGCGCGGTTCTCGGCGCAGGCGGCCGAATGGTGGGACGAGCGGGGGCCGTTCGCGCCGCTGCACCGGTTCAATCCGGCCCGGCTGGCCTTCGTGCGCGACCGGGTGGGCGAACATTTCGGGCGCAATACGCGGGGCCGGGCGCCGTTCGAGGGGCTGAGCCTGATCGATGTCGGATGCGGCGGCGGGCTGCTGGCCGAGCCGATGGCGCGGATGGGGTTCGCCGTCACCGCCATCGACGCCTCACCTGAGAACATCGGCACGGCACGGGCCCATGCGGAGCCGCAGGGGCTGGACATCGCCTATCGGTCCGCGACCGTCGAGCAGATGGAAGCCGAAGCGGCAGGACCGTTCGACGTGGTCCTGACCATGGAGGTGGTCGAGCATGTGGCCGATCCGGAAGCGTTTCTGAGGTGCTGTTCGCGGCTGGTGAAACCCGGCGGGATGCTGATCGTGGCGACCCTGAACCGGACGCTGAAGTCGCTGGCCCTGGGCAAGATCGCGGCGGAATATGTGCTGGGCTGGGTGCCGCCGGGGACGCATGACTGGCGACAGTTCCTCAAGCCCGAGGAGATCCGGCTAATGCTGTCAGAGGAACCGGTGGCGGTGTCCGGGCCGTTCGGCCTGTCGCTCGATCCCTTGACGGGGCGGTGGAGCGAAGGCGACGATGCGGCCATCAACTACATGATGATCGCGACACGGGACGCCCCGGCCTGAAGCCCAGGCTTACGGCGAATTCATCCAGGTTGCGGTCTTGTAACGGGACAGGTGGCGGCGGGCGGTGAGAGACAGAAGGGATCGCTCTCTCCTGACCGGACCACCGCTATGAAACGCCTTCTGATCCTTTCCGCCGTCGCGGCCGCCGCCTTGGCGACCTCGGCCTGCATCACGGTGATCGACGCCGATCACGATGACATGGCCTGGCACGGCGAGAACGCCCAGCCTTTCGACGCCGCCCGCAGCGAATGCCGCGCCGCGCCGCGCTATCAGGGCCAGGGGTCCGACGCCTTCCGCGACTGCATGGCCGCCAAGGGCTGGACCCGCTCGTAGGACGCCTACAGCGGCCGGATCATATAGCGGGCGTCAGACCCGTATCCGGCCAGCTTGTCCGTGATCGCCGCACTCTCGCGCACCGCAAAGCCGTGCCGGGCCCAGAAGCCGGTCGCGTCATTGACGGCGACCAGGGCCAGGGCGGGCCAGCCCTGCGCCCGCGCCTGATCGGCCAGTCGCTCGATGATTTCGCCCGTCGCGCCCTGCCCCCGCGCGTCCGGATGCAGGCAGAGGTCGTGCAGATACATCACCGCCGCATCGTCGGGGATGGCGGCGATCAGGGTATTCAGCGCCGGGGCCTGGTCCTCTCGCCACGGATAGGCGACCAGATAGCCGAGCGGCTTGTCCCCGGCGTCAGCCAGGACGAAACAACCCTCGGGCCAGAGGGTCAGACGGTTCTCGAAACAGTCCCGCCCCTCGAAATGGTCGGGAAAGCCGATCAGGGCGATGGCCGCGACCGCGTCGAGATCGCCTTCGGCCATGGCCCTCCAGATCAGCGTGGGCAGCGGGTGTTCAGGGGTTTCGCCTCGAAGGTCCATGCCATGCTCCGCGCCTCGCCGCCGATCGTGCCCTCGATCCGGGCGTTCAGGACGTCGCCGGACCGCTCATAGAGGATCCGGGTCGGGAAGTCGTTGGCGGCGTTCTCGAACACCGCCCGGTTCGCGCCGCTGTCGATCAGCACGAAGGGGGTCGGCGGCGCGCCGTTCGGCTGGGCCACATAGGCGAGACCCTCGGGCGTCGGGCGGATGTGCGACGCCTCGAACGAGGGACGTCCGCGGGCCGAGATGGTGACCGCATGGCCGACCATCAGTCCGGCGCGCAGATCGCTCCAGGTTTCCGACACCTCACCGCCGCCGGAGCAGTCCAGCCAGTAGCCCGCCATCCACGACAGGTCCGGCGCCGGTGCCGGTACCGGTGTCGGTGTGGCGGTCTGGATCAGGGCGGCGGTCAGCAGGGCGGTCAGCATGGCGATCTCCAACGGTGCAGGCCGACCCTAGAGCGGAGAGTGGGGCGAGGGCTTGTAGGATTGCGACGCCAGGCGGCGGGCCAGCTCGACCTGATCGCGCGCCCAGTCGGTGGCGGTGCAGCCCAGATAGCGCCGGAAGTCGCGCGCCATCTGGGGCTGGTCGAAATAGCTGGCCTCCAGACCCGCCTCCAGCCAGGGCATGGGGTCCGATGACGGATCGGCGGTGTGGTCGAACACCCGTCGGAAGCGCAGGATCGACCGCAGCTCGCGGGGCGAGATGCCGACACGGTCGCGGAAGCGGCGCTGGAGCGCGCGCTGTTCGGCGGGAGCGCGGGCCGGGATCGCCGCCTCGGCCTGGGCCCCGTCGACCTCGGCCCGGACGAGGGGGTCGATCGACCAGCCCTGGGTGCGGCGGTGATCCTCCAACAAGGCGACCATGACGGCGACCTGGCCTGACGGATCACCGGCCGGCACCGAGAGGCCCCCCAGTCGCCCGGTCATGTCGAGGCGGCGATCCACGGCCAGATGCGCCGAATGTCCCAGCCAGTCGCGGGCACCGTCGGGCTCGAACCGGACGGCGACCAGTTCGACGGGTCCGACCGGCCGCAGGGCGAGGGGCCGGGTCATCTGGCCCGCAAACAGAGCCCGGGGCTGAAGGCGGAAGACGCCGTCCTCACCCGCCTCCTCGTACGGCGACCCGATGTCGAGGATCAGTTCGGGACAGCCGTCCGGCGCGATCCGCTGCACGGCCCCCGACGGGTTCGGCGAGGCATAGGTCCAGATCGTGCGCACGAAGGGTCGCAGCGAGGCCGGTGGATCGTGCTCGGCGTAATGATCCTCGCCTGCGCTCACGTCAGTTGATCTTGGCCGGATCGGGCGGGGCGGCGGGGAGCGGGGCGCAGGGCACGCCGTCGGCCTTCAGCGCCTTGACCTCGGCGGGGGTGGCCTCGCCATAGATCTCGCGCTTTTCGGACGCGCCCTCGTGGATGGCGCGGGCCTCGCGGGCGAAGGTGTCGCCGACGTAGTCGAAATTCTGCTCGACGTGGGCGCGGACCTCGCGGGCGGCGTCCATCATCATGGTCTGGAGTCTGGCGGCCATCTCGGGCGAGGCGTCGGACCGTTTCGTGCCCGCGACGGCCGGGGCCATGATCTGTTTCGACACGGCGTGCGAGCCGCAAAACGGGCATTCGACCAGACCGCGCGCCGCCTGGTCGTCATAGTCAGAGGACGAGCCGAACCAGGCCTCGAACGGGTGGTCGTGATCGCAGTGCAGGGCGTAGCGAATCATGGGGCCGGTCTACACGGGCGAAGGTTAAAGAGGTGGCGCGAAATCGCGGTCGTGGCGCAGGGCGGGCACCGAGGCGCGGGCCTGTTCCACCTTGGCGAAATCCAGCGTGGCGTGAAGCACGGCCGGTTCGTCATGGTCAAGGTGGGCGACGATCTCGCCCCAGGGCGCGATGACGATCGAATGGCCAAAGGTGGCGCGGCCGTCCTCATGCACCCCCCCTTGCGCCGGGGCCAGGACATAGGCACCGGTCTCGATGGCGCGGGCGCGCAACAGGATCTCCCAGTGGGCGCGGCCGGTCGGCACGGTGAAGGCGGCCGGGACCGCTATCATCATGGCCCCGGCC
This sequence comes from Brevundimonas sp., assembly GCF_044239655.1. Taxonomy (GTDB): domain Bacteria; phylum Pseudomonadota; class Alphaproteobacteria; order Caulobacterales; family Caulobacteraceae; genus Brevundimonas. Next base: position 24,434 of record NZ_JBIIAY010000002.1, on the reverse strand, counting down.
TTGGCCAGCTGTCGATACAGGTGGGGGAAGCGCATGTCGTAGCAGACGCTGAGCCCCAGGCGGCCCCAGGGGGTATCGGCGACACAGGCCCCGTCTCCGGGGCGGATGCCCGCGCTCTCGCGGTACCGCTCGCCATTGGCAAGATCGACGTCGAAGACGTGCAGCTTGTCATAGCGGGCGACGATGACGCCGTGGGCGTCGATCAGCAGCGACCGGTTGGCGGCGCGGGCGTCCCCGACATGGCCCGAGTTGACGATGGCCGAGCCGATCAGCAGCCAGACGCCAAGCTCGGCCGCCAGATGGCGCAGGCCGATGACGGCGACGTCCTGATCCTCGTCCACGATGCCGACACGGCGAGTCTCGGGACGCTGGTCCAGCCGGTTGCAGGCCTCGGGCGTCAGGATGAATTTGGCCCCCCCGGCCGCCGCCTGACGGATCAGGGGCTCGACATGGGCCAGGGCCGCCTCCGCCGTCGCCGGGGTGCGGGTCTGGATCAGGGCGATGTCGAGCCCGTGAGACACGGCGATCAGGCCGCCAGAAGCGGATCGAGGCCGCCGCGCCGTTCCAGCGCCTGGATGTCGTCGCAGCCGCCGATGTGTTTTCCGTCGATGAAGATCTGGGGGAAGGTGGCGCGGCCGCCCGACTTCTGGATCATCTCCTGCTTCTTTTCCGGATCGCTGGAGGCGACGATCTCGGTATAGGCGGCCCCCTTCTTGTTCAGCAGGGCCAGGGCCGAGGCGCAGTAGGGGCAACCGGGTTTGGTGTAGACGACGATCTCGGCCAAGGCATGGACTCCACAAGGGTTTGGGTGTGGCGTTCCGGTCGGACGCCTTCTGACGATTACATAGGCAGTTCCCGCGCGGTTCGCACCCTCGCGATCACGGCCAGGTCCACGGCGCGGGCTCCGGCGTCGATCAGAACCCGGGCGCAGGCCTCGCCCGTCGCCCCGGTGGTCAGGACGTCATCGATCAAAAGGATTCGGCGGCCCTTGATGCGACGGCGGCCGGCGTCGGTTACCGTGAAAGCCTTGGCGACGTTCAGACGGCGCCCGCGCATCGACTTGCCGCCTTGCGTCGTCGTGGGCCGTTCCCGCGTCAAGGCGTCGGGCAGATAGTCGAGGCCGGCATGGCGGGCCAGGGGACGGGCGATCTCAGCCGCCTGGTTGAAGCGCCGCGACAGCAGCCTCATCGGGTGCAGGGGCACGGGAACGACCGCGTCGGCCTCGGCGATCAGGTCGGACGCGGCGCGGCCCAGCCAGCGGGCGAAGAGGCCGGCAAACTGCTGCTGGTCGGCGTGCTTGTATTTCAGGATCAGGCCGCGCGAGGCCTCATCATAGACGCAGGCGGCCCGGGCGCGCTGAAAGGCATAGGGGCTGGCCAGACAGGCGGCGCAGCGGTCGGCGGCGAAGGCCCCGCCGTCGAACTCGAACGCCGCGCCACAGCCGTCGCAGACGGGGGCCTCCAGAAACTGGACCCGGCTCCAGGCGTCGGCGGACAGGCCCGCGGCAGCGGTGGCCTCGCGGCTGTCATGGGCGACGGGCGGCAGGATCAGGTCGGCCAGGCCACGCCCCATCTCGGTCAGTGATGGAAGGCGAGGCAGTCGAAACGCGGCGCGGCCCGCTTGGCTTTGCGGCGTCGAACCCCCATCCTGAACCTCCATGAGCACCCCCTCCGGCCCTCCGGTCATCTTCGACAGCCGCCGCCGCGCCGCCCGGCTGGCCCGGTCCGCCGCCCGGTTCGGATCGGCCGACTTCCTGCACGCGCGCGCCGCCGATGACGCGGTGAACAGCCTGGAAGCCACCCTGCGTGATTTTCCGGTCGCGGTCGACCTGTCGGCGCATCCCGGGCCGTTCCGGGAGCGGTTGAGGGACAGCATCGCCGCTGCGCGGGTCGGGGAGCCGCGCTGGACGGGCGCGCAGGCCGCGGTGCCGGGCGCGCAGGATCTGGGGCTCACTGACGGTTCGACGGATCTGATCGTGTCCCTGATGACCCTGCACTGGGCCAACGACCTGCCCGGTGCCCTGACGCAGATCCGCCGGGCGCTGAGGCCGGACGGACTGTTTCTGGGCACACTGCTGGGGGCCGGGACGTTGAAGGAACTGCGCGCGGTCCTGACCGAGGCGGAGCTCGCCGAGCGCGGCGGCACCCAGGCGCGGGTCTCGCCCTTCGCCGACGGCTATGACGGCGCGGCATTGTTGCAGCGGGCCGGGTTCGCCCTGCCGGTGTCGGACGTGGACCGGGTGACCGTACGCTATCCCGACCTGTTCGCCCTGATCCGCGACCTGAGGGCCATGGGCGAGACCAACCAGCTGGCGGGGACGATCCGGCCCCTGACCCGTTCGATCATCGGCCGCGCGGCCGTCCTCTATGCCGAACGCCATGGCGAGGCCGACGGCAAGATCCCGGCCACCTTCGAGATCGTCCATCTGGCCGGCTGGGCCCCGCACGAAAGCCAGCAGAAGCCGCTGAAGCGGGGGTCCGCGACGACGCGTCTGGCGGATGCGTTGAAGGTGAGCGAGCGGCGGAACTAGCCGGCCGAAAGTCAGATTTCAGGACTTTTTATCCGCCTTTTTCACTTTCTTGTAGGCGGCCTGGACGTCGATCGGCAGGAATTTAATAGCGCCCTTGGTCTCTCCCCAGCTCCAAGGAACCTTGAAGCATTGCCCGGGCTTCGATGTGTTAAGGACTTCCTCAATTTCCGGCCACCAGAATGCGAGGAACGCGATCTGCAGATGGATTTTTGCGTTGACCCATTGCGATGGCAAGACAATCAATCGAAGCCCACTTTCGACAATGGCGATTAACTCGTGGGGTCGGGTCAACATCCTAGCGTCGGACCCGATGATAGCCTCGCCGCCAGCCTCGCCAAATTTGCGAACCCATATGTCATCGCCCACGCCTCTGGCTTGGTGGTCGTCCACCGTATCGAGCGTGTTCGTCCGGCTAAGCAGCATCTCGCGGATGAGCTTCGATAGCTTGGGAGCTACGTTCTCATCTGCGCAAATTCTCAATGCAAGGTTCGCATTTCAAAGAGAACGGCTTGGCGTACGTCTTCTGTAGTGACCGAGTGCCACTCGGCTACCGCTTCCGTCGCTCCATCCTCGGCCTTCCAAGTGCGGAACAAGGTAGCGGTAGGGATATGGCGGTCCGAAATAACAGGCTGTCCAAAGGCGAAAGCAGGACTGACGAGGACGTTTGGTGAGGTATTGGGTGTCGGGTGCCAAACGCGGGCCATACCGGAGACATCGAATTCTAGGTCGCGAGCCAAGGCTTGTTCCATAAATTCATAGATCTCGATCTGATTGGTCATCAGATTCAACAAAAAGGTGTCGCCGGTTTCTTTGGCGCTCTCCAAAAATATCTGTCTCTTGTCGGTCTGGAATTTTACGTTTGACGTAGCGAAAGGGTGAGAGACACCCAACTCGTGGCGTGCATTTTTGGCAGCAACGCGAAGAGCTTGGAGACTGACGTGTTTTCGAAAATGCTCGACGAAACGAACCTCTAGAAGGTCGAGGAAGCTAAGCTCATGCTCCCTGCCTAGCTTCTGATATTCACGAAGGATGATCGGCTCGTTTCCCGACGGAGTTGGCTGGAACCATCGAACCACACGCTGGGCATCTGTTCCGATAAGACGCACGGCCTCGGAAACGGTATAGAAGCCGCCATTTAGATCGATTTTTTCGCTGACCGTGCGTTTGCTCATAGCGTCCTCGATTTCAGGGCTACAGTCTGCTGGCCCGACACGTCAATATCGGTGGCAGGCGCTAGCGGCATATCCGCTCCAGCTTGACCCTCGATATTTCGGTCCTGTGTCCAGCTTGAGTCCGGGCCTATGTAACGAGCCCCGTGTAAAGCCCTACATCGCGTCCCGCACCGCATACATGGCGGTGTTGAAGATGGCGCTGGCCTGGTTGCCGAAGGCGGTGACGGCCGAGACGATGACCAGGAAGATCAGGGAGATGATCAGGCCGTACTCGATGGCGGTGGCCCCGGACTCGTCGGTCAGGAAGCGGTCGAGCAAGTTGCGCATCGGTCGTCCTTTCCGGGTCTGTGCGCTGTCCTGGCGCAACCGTTGATCTAGAGCAGGTCGCGCAGCCAGGCGACCAGGGGGGCGTCGGCCGGCGGCATGGGATAGTCCGAAAGCGTGTTCGGCTTCACCCAGGCGAGGGCGGCGTGTTCGTGGGCCACGACCACGCCGGACCAGCGTCGGCACAGATACAGTGGCATCAGAAGGTGAAAGCTTTCGTAAGCGTGGCTGGCAAAAACGAAGGGGGCCAGGCAGGATTCCGTGACCTCGATGCCCAGTTCCTCGCGCAGTTCGCGGATCAGGGCGGCCTCGGGCCGTTCGCCGGCCTCGACCTTGCCGCCCGGAAACTCCCACAGGCCGGCGAGCGACTTGCCCTCGGGCCGTTTGGCGATCAGCACCCGGCCGTCCACGTCGATCAGGGCGACGGCGACGACGAGGACGGTGGGCAGGGTGTCGGACATGGGCCGCCTGTAGCGCACCGGCGGCGGTGCGGAAATCTTTCGTCACAGAGTGTGGCGTCGGCGCGCTTGCGGATTGGGGCGGGATTCGGGCAAGGACGATCGACCGGCCGCATGGCCTAACCGCTTGAGTTCACGGACCGTCGTCCTTGCCCGACATCCTCGCCAGCCCCGAAATCCAGGCCTTCGCCAGCGGGTTCCCGGTGATGATCGGCCATGTGCTGCTGACCTTCGCCCTGCTGGGCCTCGGCGCGACCCTCTATGCCTGGCTGACGCCGTGGAAGGAGATCGCCCTGATCCGCGAGGGCAATGCGGCGGCCTCGGTGGCCTTCGGCGGAGTGCTGATCGGCCTGGCCATTCCGCTGGCGGTGTCGCTGTCGGTGTCGACGTCGCTGAGGGACATCGGGGTCTGGGGGATTGCGACCCTGGTGCTGCAGCTGTTCGCCTTCCGGGTCGTGGACCTGATCCTGACCGGCCTGCCGCAGCGGATTCAGGAGGGCGAGATTTCGGCCGCCGTGCTGCTGGTCTCGGCCAAGCTGGCCACCGCCCTGGTGCTGGCGGCCGCCCTGGCGGGATGAGCGGGTGAGAATCCCCGACTGGATGGTTTATGGGGCGGTGATCGCGGGGCTACTGATCGCCTCACTGACCGGCCGCGAGAACGCCGACGCCCCGCCCGCCCCACCGCCGCCCGACGCGGCCGAGGGCGCGCTTCTGGGGCCCGTCACCCCGTTCGATCCGGCCGTCACCGTCGACGCCCCCGACGTCCCGTTCCAGCCCGCCGCCGGGACCGCCTTCTCGATCGCCGAGACCGGCCGCTGGGCGACCGCGCGGCATGTGGTCGAGGGGTGCCGCCGCCCGGCCATCGTGATCGGTGGCGACCGGGCCGTGGCGGCCTCGGTCCGGCTGGCGCGACAGGCCGACATCGCCATCCTGATCACCGACGGCGGGCCGCCTGCCCTGCCGGTGCTGATGGAGAGCCTGCGGATCGGCGAACGCGCCTTTCATCCCGGATTCCCGCAAGGCCGCGCCGGAGAGGCGTCCAGCCTGCTGCTGGGCCGCGAAACCCTGAGGGTGCGCGGCCGGGGCCAGCGCGACGAGCCGGTGCTGGTCTGGGCCGAGACCGGGCGGACCGAGGGTCTGGCGGGGACGCTGGCCGGGCTGTCAGGGGCCCCGGCCCTGGACCGCGAGGGCCGTGTCCTGGGCGTCACCATCGCCGAGAGCCCGCGCCGGGGCCGTATCTACACCACCTCGCCCGAGACCTTCGGCCCCGCCGTCCTCGGCGTCGCCGCCCCGGGAGCCCGGCCGCTGGACGAACCGGTCACGGTCGAGAACTACGGCCGGGTGGCCGATACCCTGCGCCGCGAGCTGCGGGTGGCGCAGGTGGTGTGTCTGTCGGTTTGATTCTCCTCCCCGTTCGCCGCTTGGCGAATGGGGAGGTGGATCGGAGGCCGCTTGGCCGACGAGACGGAGGGGGCGACACGGTGCCTGACGTGAGGGCCAAGGCTTCGCCGTCGATAGCGTGTCGCCCCCTCCGTCAGCTCGCAAGAGGCTCGCTGCCACCTCCCCATGCTTCGCACGGGGAGGAGAACTAACGTCCGAACACCTCGACCCCGATCTCGCCGTCGGAGCGCAGCCAGGCGCGCTTCATGCCCTGGCTGTTGAAGGGATCGGCGATGTTGCCGGCGGAGTCGAGCGCGATCATGCCGCCGTCGCCACCGAGAGCCCCGATCTGATCGATAACGCCCTGGGTCGCCTCGGTCAGGGACTGGCCGGAACCGACGCGCCAGCCGACCTGGGCTCCCGCCGCGACGCGGATGAAATATTCGCCCTGGCCGGTGCAGGACACGGCCGCGCCCGTGTCCGCCCAACTGCCCGCGCCGGAGATGGGGGTGTCGCCGACCCGGCCGGGCATCTTGCCGAAGACCCCGGCCGTCGAGGTGCCCGCCGCCAGAACACCGTGGGTGTCGAGCACGCAGCAGCCGACGGTCCCGTGAGATAGCGTGCCCGGCGGATGATTGTCCTCGCCTTGGCCGGCATGAGTGAACCAGGCGGCCTCGTCACCGATCGGGTCCAGCCCCTGATCCATGGCGAAAAGGGCCGCGCCCTCGCCGGCCAGCATGACGTGGGGGGTGCGCTCCATGACCGCCCGCGCCGCCGCGATCGGGCTCTTGAAGCCTTGCAGGGCCGCCACGGCCCCGGCCCGGCGGGTCGATCCCTCCATCAAACTGGCGTCCAGTTCATAGGCCCCGGCCAGATTGGGCGAGGCGCCGCGACCGGCGACGTACAGACCCGATTCCTCCAGCAGGCCGACCGCCTCCACCACCACGTCCAGCGCAGACGCCCCGTCCTCCAGCCGCGCCTTCATGGCCTCGACCACTTCGCGCATATGGACGATCTCGCGGTCGTAGTTGCGCTCACGCCGGGCCCCGGCACCACCGTGCAGGATCAGGGCGGGGCGGGTGGTTCCAGCGGGCATCGGGGGCTCCAAACGTACGGCCGCGTTCGATCGGGCCTTTTCTTATCGAGAGGGGCTGATTAGCGTCCCCGCGACGCGAACGCCACGGGGGCGTTGGCCGACCCCACCTGACAAGACCGCCTCAAGCAGCGCAACGCGCGTCAGGCGGTCCGAGCGAAGCGAGACCCTGAAAAGATGCGCGCCATTCTGTCCAAGGCCGTCGGCGGCCCCGAGACCCTGGTGTTCGAAGAGGTGCTGGACCCCACGCCCAAGCCCGGCGAGGTCATCATCGAGGTCAAGGCGGTGGGCATCAACTTCCCCGACACCCTGATCATCGAGGACAGATATCAGTTCAAACCGCAACGCCCCTTCTCGCCCGGTGCCGAGGTCGCGGGCGTGGTCGAGGGGGTCGGCGAGGGCGTCAAGGGCGTGTTCAAGGGCGACCGGGTCATCGCCGTGCCCGGATGGGGCGGCCTGGTCGAGCGGATCGCCGTGCCCGCCAGATCGGTCATCAAGATGCCGGACACGATGTCGTTCGAAGAGGGCGCGGCCCTGATCATGACCTATGGCACCAGCTACTACGCGCTGAAGGACAGGGCCAACTTGAAGCCCGGCGAGCGTCTGCTGGTGCTGGGCGCGGCCGGTGGCGTGGGTTCGGCGGCAGTCGAGCTGGGCAAGGCCATGGGGGCCGAGGTTACGGCCGTCGCCTCCACCAACGACAAGGTCCAGTTCGCCCTGGAACTGGGTGCCGACAACGGCCTGATCTATCCGGCGGGAGCCATGGACAAGGCCGCCCAGAAGGAGCTGTCGGGCGAGCTCAAGCTGGCCTGCGGCAAGGACGGGCCCGACGTGGTCTATGACGCGGTCGGCGGCGACTATGCCGAGCCGGCCCTGCGGTCGATGGACTGGTACGGGCGGTATCTGGTGGTCGGATTCCCGGCGGGGATTCCGGCGTTTCCGCTGAACCTGACCCTGCTGAAATCGGTGCAGGTGATCGGTGTGTTCTGGGGCGCGGCCGTGGCGCGCGATCCGGCCGGTCATGCGGCCAATGTCGCCGACCTGCTGAAGCTCTATAGCGAGGGCAAGATCAAGCCCCGTATCTCCAGGACCTTCCCGCTGGAACGGGCGGGCGACGCGATCCAGGCCCTGGGCGACCGGTCGGCCATGGGCAAGATCGTGGTGACGGTCGAATCCTGAAGGCGCGGGGCATGCCCGACATCCGGCTATCGCCCGACCTGGATGTCGGAGACCTGGCGGTGGCCTTCGCCGGCCGGCAAAGGCTGCATATCCCCAACATCCTGGCCACGCCTTGCGCCGAGGCGGTGGCGGGGGTGCTGGAGGCCGAAACACGGTGGAAGACCACGGTCGCGGCGGGCGGTGCCCATTTCGAAGTGCCGCTGGACGGTCGTCGGGCCGCCGATCCCGCGCGTCAGTCCTGGCTGGACGAGGCGGCGGTCGATGGGACCAGTCCGGTCCCGCAATACATCTTCGACACCCGCCGCCTGGGACTGGAGCGGGTCGGTCTGGATGACGGGCGCGACACACAGGACGCGGCCGACGCCGTCCTGGACTGGCTGAACAGCCCCGAATGCCTGGATTTCCTGCGCAGGGTCACGGGCGACGACCGCATCGACCTGTGCGACGCCCAGGCCAGCCGCTATCGCCCCGGCCACGTCCTGACCGCCCACAACGACACCTCGGTGGGGAAGAACCGGCTGTACGGCTATGTGCTGAACTTCAGCCGCGACTGGCGCGCCGACTGGGGCGGCAATCTGGTCTTCTATGGCCGTGACGGACATATCGAGCACGGCTGGGTTCCGGCCTTCAATGCGCTGAACCTGTTCGTCGTCCCGACCCGCCACGCCGTGACGCAGGTGTCATCCTTTGCGGCCCGGGACCGGCTGTCGATCGTCGGCTGGGTCCGCTCCCATCAGAAGGTGGGGCCCCAGACGCGGGAAGAGGCAAGATCGGTGGCTTACTAAATTCCTTCTCCCACAAGGGGAGAGGGGCTATTTGTCCTTCAGCCGCTTCACCGCTTCGCCGGCCTGATCCCGGTGCCGGCGCTTGATGTTGGCACCGAGCGTGGCGATCAGGGCGGCGAAGACCGCCGCGTCATCCGTGAAGCCGATGCCGGCGAAGATGTCGGGGATGGCGTCCAGCGGCAGGACGAAATAGGCGAGCGCGCCCAGCATCATCCCCTTTGCCGCCGTCGGCGTCTCAGGGTCGCGAGCGGCGTAGTAGACGCTGAAAAGCTGATCCAGGAAGGGTACGCGGGCAGCGGTCGAGACGACCTTGGGCCAGAAGCCGCGCTTCACCTTGACCTCGTTGGCGCGCACCACCGCAGGCACCAGCGCCTTGGCCGGGTCCAGCACATCGTCTGGCGTAACAGGTTGTGATCGGGACGGCATCGCCGCTAAACCCTCCGCATCGGCCTTCGATCCAGACAACATAGGAACTCCTGCGATGAAACTCGACTCCTCCATCTCGGCCGTCGTCACCGGCGGGGCTTCGGGCCTCGGCGAGGGCACGGCGCGCGCCATCGCCGCCACCGGTGCCAGGGTCGCCCTGTTCGACATGAACGAGGAAAAGGGCGAGGCCATTGCGGCCGAGATCGGCGGCGTGTTCTGCAAGGTCGATGTGACCAGTGACGAAGAGGTCGCCGCCGCCTTCGCCAAGGCCCGCGCCGCCCACGGCCAGGAACGGTTGACCGTCAACTGCGCCGGTATCGCCACCGGCCAGAAGACCGTCTCGCGCAAGAGGGACACCGGCGAGGTCCGCGCCCACGACATGGCGTCGTTCGAGCGCACCGTGCGGATCAATCTGTTCGGCACCTTCCGCGTCCTGTCGCAGTCGGCCCTGGGCATGGTGACGCTGGAGCCCATGGAAGACGGCGAGCGCGGCCTGGTGGTCAACACGGCGTCCGTCGCGGCCCAGGACGGCCAGATCGGCCAGGCGGCCTATTCGGCGTCCAAGGGCGGGGTCTATGCCATGACCCTGCCCATCGCACGGGACCTGGCCCAGGAGGGCATCCGGGTGAACACCATCCTGCCCGGCATCATGTGGACCCCGATGATGGCCGGCATGGACCAGAAGGTTCAGGACAGCCTCGCCGCCGCCATCCCCTTCCCCAGCCGCCTGGGCCGCCCCGCCGACTATGCCAGCCTGGTGCTGGAACTGGCCCGCAACGTCTACATCAACGGCGAATGCATCCGGCTGGACGGGGCGATACGGCTCGCCCCGCGCTGACGCGGGGGTAGGGCTCTAACGCTCGGCTCGCGGAGCCTCGCTGCTTGAGCGCAAGGAAAAATGTCGCGGGGGCTTGCGATGCGCCGGACCAGTCCGCTATACGCCCGCCTCCGACTGAAGTGCGGGCGTAGCTCAGTGGTAGAGCACAACCTTGCCAAGGTTGGGGTCGAGAGTTCGAATCTCTTCGCCCGCTCCAGTCGAACCAAGAGGCCCGGTCGCAAGATCGGGCCTTTTTGCTAAGCGGTCGTTTCCTTTCGTCATTCCGGGCGCAGCGCAGCGGAGACCCGGAACAGGGCGGCGCCGACAGGCGATCTGTTCAGGCACGTCATCAAACTTCGGTGTGCGCGACAGGTTCGCGCGCTCGCGCGCCGCCGGGTTCCGGGTCTGCGCCTCAAGCGCGGCTTGCCCGGAATGACGAAAGAGAAGGACCGCCAACACGGAACGCGGAAACAGCTTTCCTGCTTTCTTCGCTGACGTCGCCTGACGCAGGCGGCCATCCGCATTGCTCCGGTCGATGAAATCCTTCAGGTTTCGCAGCGGAGGGGCAAGCATGAGCGTGGACAAGGATCTGGGGTCGACGGTCAGGCCGGTGGAGACTGCGCGGCTGGACGCCTTCGTGGACGCCTCCTTCGCCTTCGCCGTGACGCTGCTGATCATCGCCGGGGCCAATCCGCTCGAGAATTTCGCCGACCTGCTCCACGCGCTGGGCCGTGTGCCGGCCTTTGCCTGCGGGTTCGGGCTGGTGGTGATGTTCTGGCTGGCGCACCGGAATTTCGGGCGGCTGGCACCGATCCGCGACAGCTGGTCGGCGACGCTCAGCCTGATGATCGTGTTCATGATCCTGGTCTATGTCTTCCCCTTGCGGCTGCTGACCGAGGCGGGGGCGGGGTATTTCTCCGGCGGACGGCTGCCGGGGCGGGACCTGATCGCGTCGTATGCCCAGCTGCGGGTCATCTACACCATCTACGGCGTCGGCTTCGCCTTCCTGAGCTGGCTGTACTTCCTGTTGTACGGCCATGCGCTGAAACGGGGGACGGTCGCGGGCCTGGCCGAGGAAGACCGTGACGAAGCAGCGGAAAGCCGCGCCATCTGGGGCATGATCACCCTGGCCGGGCTGTTCTCGGCGGCGCTCGCCTGGATCATTCCCACGAGAATTGCGCCGTGGGCACCGGGCTTTGCCTACTGGATCATCCCCTTCACCCTGTATTTCGCCAACCTGATCCACCGACGCCGCAGCGGCCGGGGCCTGTTCGGCGTGCGGCGCAAGGCGGCCGCACCTGAGGGCCTGGCCTGATCAGGCGTAGAGGGCGGCGAACAGACCGGCTTCCGGCGAAGAGGCGCGTATCCCCCGGTCGAGGTCGTCCAGGGCCTTGTCGATCTCCTTCAAGCCCTCGTCGGCGTCCTCGAATGCCGTCCTGGTCTCGTCATCCATCGGCTTGAAGGCCATCTGGACCTTCGCCTTGTCGAGCAGTTCCCTGATCCATTTGCCGATGCCCCGGACCTCCTTGACGAAGGTCATGTCGGCGGCGGCCTCGGATCCCGAAAGACGCTCCTTCATGGCCTTGTAGACGTCGGCGGGTCGCACCTCAGGCCGAGAGGCGGGCGCGGTAGGGGCCGACGGTTCTTCAGGGGACGACGGGGCGGCGCGATCAGAGGCTTCGGCGTCGGCGCTCTCGGTCTCGGTTTCTGTCTCGACCACTTCGTCGGTTCCGGTCGCCGTCTCGGCCGTGCTGGCCTCGGCGGTGGGGCTCGATGACGCCGGAGCCTTCTCGGCGGACGCGGTGGGTGGCGGAGCGGCCGGAACCGCCGCACTGGTGCTCGCGCCGGGAGGGGGCGTGCCGCCGGCCTCGGCATAGGCCTTGAGCGCCGATTTCAGCGCCTTGACGATCTGGGCCAGCTGTTTGGCCATGACCTGGGGGTTGTCGGAGGCGAACTGTTTGAGCGTGCGGATGCGCTCGACCAGGACCTGGACCTGCTGGCGGGCCTGATCCTTGCGCGCCAGACGCTGTTTACGGGTCTGGTCCTCGATCGGAGAGGGCTGTTCGGCGCGCGCGGCGGTCGCGGTCTTCATGCCCGCCAAGGTCGCGCGGGCCTTGGCGGCCTTGGCATCGGACGGCACAGGGGCGCTGACCGCGCTCTGCGGCGCGATCGTGCGGGGTTGTGACAGGGCGAGGGTGGCGAGCGACATCGGACCGAGCTTTCTGCTGGGACCGCCACCCTGACACAAAGAGCCTAAGCCAAGCTTGACGCGTGGACGGGACCATTTGGCTTACGCGCGGTCATCCGGTTAGACAGGAGAGATGCCGAACCTGATCCTCGCCATCGACCAGGGCACGACCTCGAGCCGGGCCATCGCGTTCGAGGTCTGTGACGACCACACGCTGAAGGCCTTGGCGATCAGCCAGATCGAACTGGCCCAGCATTTCCCCCATTCGGGCTGGGTCGAGCACGACGCGGCCGAGATCTGGACGGCGACGCTGCAGACCTGCCGCGAGGTGATCAGGAAGGCCGGCGGCATCAGCCGCTTCGCCGCCATCGGCATCACCAACCAGCGCGAGACGGCGGTAATCTGGGACGCAGCCACGGGCGAGCCCCTGCACCGGGCCATCGTCTGGCAGGATCGGCGCACGGCCGACGTCTCGGCGCGGATGGTGGCAGAGGGCCATGAGCCGGCGGTGCAGGCAGCGACGGGCCTGATCCTCGACCCCTATTTCTCGGCGACCAAATACGCCTGGTTGCTGGACAAGACCGGAACGCGGGACCGGGCGGCGAAAGGCGAGGTGAAGCTGGGGACCATCGACAGCTGGCTGGTCTGGAAGCTGACCGCCCAGTCAGGAGGGGGCGGCGCCCGTCACGTCACCGACGCGACCAACGCCAGCCGCACCTCCCTGATGGATCTCAGGACGCGGGCCTGGCGCGAGGACCTGTGCGCCCTGTTCGACGTGCCGATGGCCGCCCTGCCACGGATCGTCGGATGCGCCGAGATTTCGGGCGAGAGCGATCCCGCCCTGTTGGGCCGCGCCCTGCCCATCGCGGGGTCGGCGGGGGACCAGCAGGCGGCGCTGGTTGGGCACGGGGCGCTCAACCCCGGCGACGCCAAGATCACCTACGGCACCGGCGCCTTCCTGGTCGCCAACGTCGGGGCCGAGCCGGTGGCGTCGAAAAGCCGGCTGCTGGGCACGCTCGGCTATCAGGTCGGCGAGGCGGCCGCCCCCGAGGTGGCTTATGCGCTCGAAGGCTCGATCTTCTCGGCCGGGTCGGCGATCCAGTGGCTGAGGGACGGGGTCGGGATGATCTCGGAATCGCGCCAGTCCGAAGGGGTGGCGCAGGAACTCAAGGACAACGGCGGGGTCTATCTGGTGCCCGGCTTCACCGGCCTCGGCGCGCCGTGGTGGAAACCGGATGCGCGCGGGGCCGTCGTCGGCCTGACGCGCGACACTGGCCCGGCCCATTTCGTGCGGGCCGCGCTTGAGGCCCTGGCCTATCAGACCCATGACCTTCTGGAAGCACTGGCCGCCGACGGGGCACCGCCTCTGAAGGTGCTGAAGGTCGACGGCGGGGTCACCGCCAATGCCTTTGCCATGCAGTTCGTCGCCGACATCTGTCAGGTCACGGTCGAGCGGCCGGCCTTTCAGGAGATGACGGCCCTGGGCGCGGCCAAGCTGGCGGCGCTGGGCATCGGACTGATCGACGACCTGACCGCCCACGCCGCCGAGGCCCCTGCCGTCTGGATCCCGCGCATGGGCGAGGCCGAACGCGAGCGCCTGCTCAAGGGATGGCGCGGGGCCGTCCGCGCCGCCATCATCGCCAGCGAATAGAGCGTCCGCAAAGGACGCCGGAGGAAGCCCATGACCGACGCCGCGACATCATCCCAGGACGCGCAGGCCACCTTCGGCGGCACGCGCGAGGTCGATCCCCGATACGCGTTGGATACAGCCGCGCTCGACGCCTGGATGCGCGACAACGTCGAGGATTATGCAGGGCCCCTGACGATCCGCCAGTTCAAGGGCGGCCAGTCGAATCCGACCTATGAACTGACCACACCGACCCGGGCCTATGTCCTGCGCAGAAAGCCGCCGGGCGTGCTGCTGGCCTCGGCGCACGCCATGGACCGCGAGTTCACGGTGATCTCGGCACTGTATGCGCAAGGCTTCCCGGTCGCCCGTCCCTATGCCCTCTGCATGGACGACGCCGTGATCGGCTCGATGTTCTACGTCATGGACAAGGTCGAGGGCCGGGTCCTGTGGGACCTCAAGCTGCCGGGGCTGGAGGCCGCAGAACGGCGCGCCATCTATGAGGCCCAGACCGATACCCTGGCGCGTCTGCACGGCTTCGATCCCGCCGCCATCGGCCTGGGCGACTACGGAAAGCCCGGCAACTATTTCGAGCGTCAGGTCGGGCGCTGGACCAAACAGTATCGCGCCTCCGAGATCGAACCGGTCCCGGCCATGGACCGGCTGATCGAATTCCTGCCCGCCACCCTGCCGGCGCAGGGACCGACGCGGATCGTCCACGGCGACTTCCGCCTCGACAACCTGATCGTGGCTGCGGACGGGCCCGAGGTTCGTGCGGTGCTGGACTGGGAGCTGTCGACGCTCGGCGATCCGATGGCGGACTTCTCCTATCTGCTGATCGGCTGGGTCCTGCCGGCCAGCCAGAGGAACGGGCTTGCGGGCGCGGACCTGAAGGCACTCGGCATCCCGACGCTGGAAGAGACGGTCGAGCGTTACGGCGCACAGACCGGCACGGGCGCGCCGCAGAACCTCGACTGGCTGCTGGCCTACAACCTGTTTCGCCTCGCCGCGATCTGCCAGGGCATCGCCGGGCGGGTCCGCGACGGCACAGCGGCCAGCGCCCACGCCCGGTCGATGGCGGCCCAGGTCGGCCCCCTGTCGGACGCGGCCTGGACCTATGCGAAGCGGGCGGGGGCCTGACCCCTATTTCGCGTAGAGCTTGACCACCTCGTAGAGGAAGTCGCGGCCTTCGTAGAGGGACCGGACCCGCAGCCGCTCGTTCAGGCCGTGAACGCCGTTGCCGTCCGGGTCGGTGAACATCCCGGTCATGCCATAGGTCGGGATGCCCGCCGCATTGGTGAAGCGGCCGTCGGTGGCCCCCGTCGAGAGGGTCGGCACCACGGGCACGCCGGGCCAGATCCGGCCCGCGACCTGACGCACAGGATCGAGAATCTCAGGTGTCAGGGGCGGCGGCGGCGAGGTCGGGCTGGGGTCGCCGACCGTGGCGATCGTGACTCCCGGCACGGCCAAAACCCGCTCGATCTGACCTTGAGTCTCCGCGATCGTGTGGCCGGGCAGGATGCGGCAGTTGACGTTGGCTTCGACCTTCTGGGGCTGGGCGTTCGGCGCATGGCCGCCCTCGATCAGGGTCGGGATACAGGTGGTCCGCAGCATGGCGTTCCACACCGGGTTGGCCGCGCCCAGCCGCAGGGCGGCGGCCGCATCGGGCGTCTCGGAGGTCAGCAGGCGCAGGTCGTCGGCAAACTGGGGTGAGGTCTGGATCAGGGCGGTGAAATAGGCCCGTGTGACCGGCGTCACCTCCAGCGGGAAGTCGTGCTTCACCAGCCGATCGAGCCCCGCCCCCATGGCCGCGATGGCGTTGTCCTTCCTCGGCCGTGCCGAGTGCCCGCCGGGGTTGGTCAGGGTCAGGGTGAAGTCCTGATAGACCTTCTCGCCCGCCTGGACGTTCAGGGCCAGACGGTTGCCGTCGGCGTCGAGGTTGCCCCCGGCCCCCTCGTTCAGGGCGAAACCGGCGCTGAGCGTCTCGGGCCGATGTTCCAGCAGCCACTGGACGCCGTTCCAGTGGTCGGCCGTCTCCTCGCCGCAGGTCAGCGCCATCTTGAGCGTGCGGCGGGGCTGGAATCCCTCCGCCTTCAGCCGGATGAAGGTGTCGACCCAGACCGAGGCCTGGGCCTTGTCGTCCGACGCGCCGCGCGCATAGAAATAGCCGTCCTCCTCCACCAGGGTGAAGGGATCGCGCTGCCAGTCCGACCGCCGCGCCTCGACCACGTCGATATGGGCCAGCAGCAGGATGGCGGGGGCCGAGGTATCGGAGCCCTGCAGGGTGGCGACCAGCGAACCGAATTTGGGCTGATCCTCGGGGACGATGACCTGGGCGTCCTCGGCCGAGTATCCGGCGGCGGTCAGCCGGGCCAGCATCCGGTTCGAGGCCAGGGTGCAGTCGCCCTCCGACAGGGTCGTGTTGGTCTCTACCAGTTCCTCGTACAGGGCACGAAAGGCGAGCTGGTCGGGACGCGGTTCGGGCACCACGGCCGGGGTCTGGGCGCCGGCCTTGCTCACGAAGACGGCCGCACCGATGACCAGCACGGCGGCCAGGCCGAACAACAACAGGATCGCGCGGCTGGACCTTGTGTTGCGCATCTCCTGATAGGCAGGATCATCCAGCCAGTAACGGCCCTCGCCGGCCTCGACGACGGCGCTGCGACGCACCAGGCGACGCAGCGCCCCTCGCTGGATCAGGCGGCCGGGGGCCAGGGCCATGGCGGTGTCGGGCGAGACGGCTCCGGCCTCGCGCAGAGCCTGGGTGATGCGCTTCTCGGCCTGCATCGACGCCGCCGCTACCGCTCCGCTCGTACTCATGCCGTCGCTCCCGTTCGTCATGAACCTAGAAGGTTATTGCCCCTGTTAGAACCGTCATCCTCGCCCTTGTGGCGAGGATCCAGAAACACCGTCGAGGAAGTGGCTCCGGGTCTGTCACCGGGAGTCTGGATCCCAGGCACAAGGCCTGGGATGACGATCGTTAGGCGCAGGCAGAATTGAGGAGCGCATCCGCCAGCGCAGGTGCCAGATCGCCACGCCCGACGACGGTGACCCTGTCCAGCTCCAGCCACGCCGCCATGCGCCGCAGTTCGATCGCCAGTCGCACCGGCGTCTCCGCATCGGCCTCCGGCTCGGTCCAGGCCGCCTGGACCAGCAGCGTCCGGTTCTGACGATCCGCCTTCAGATCGACGCAGGCGGTGATCGCCTCGTCCTGCAGGAAGGGCAGGACGTAATAGCCGCGCTCGCGCTTGTGCGCCGGGGTGTAGATTTCCAGCCGCACCCGCACGCCGAACAGCCGCTCGGTCCGGTCCCGGAACCAGATCAGGTTGTCGAAAGGCGACAACAGGGCCGAGGCCTCGATCCGACGCGGCCGCCTCGCCTCGAGATGCAGATAGGCGGGCTTCGACCAGCCCCGCACCGTGACCGGGATCAGGGCCCCCGCCTCGACCAGTTCGGCCAGCATTGCCCGCGAATCCTCCAGCGACAGCCGGAAATAGTCACGCAGGTCGGCGGCGGTGGCGATCCCCATGGCCCGGGCCGCGATCAGGATCAGCCCCCTCTGGGCTTCCGCGTCGTCCGGGGTCGGGGCGTCGGCGACGGCGGCGGGCAGGACCCGCTCGGTCAGGTCGTAGACCCGCTCGAACCCCCGGCGGGTCCGGGTGGTGATGAAGCCCGACCAGAACAGCCATTCCAGCGCCCGCTTGCCGTCCGACCACTCCCACCAGCCGGGCTTTCCGCGGGGCCCAGCGGCGAAGTCGGCCCCCGTCACGGGACCCCGCCGCTCGATCTCGGCCAGGACGCCGTCGACATAGTCTCGCCGTTCGCGCCCGAACCGCGCCAGCCCGGTCCACAGCTCACCATCCCGCGCCCGCGCCATCCGCCAGCGCAGCAAGGGCTGGCTCTCGACCGGCAGGAAGGACGCCTCATGGCCCCAGTATTCGAACAGCGACCGCTTTCCCGGCCCCCAGGCGGCGCGCTCCAGCAGGCCCCGGTCATAGGCACCGAGCCGCGAGAAGAGTGGCAGATAGTGCGTCCGGCTGACCACATTGACGCTGTCGATCTGGACCACGCCCAGCCGTCGGACCAGATCGTTGATCTGACGCGTCCCGGGTTCGACAGGCGCAGGCCGACCGAAACCCTGGGCAGCCAGGGCGATGCGGCGGGCCTGGGCTGAGGTGATCTCGATCGTCATTTCGCCATGGTGGCCCAAGTCGCAGGCCTCGTCATCGGGCGGGCTGGCCGAAAACGGACCCGACGGAACACGACCCCAGGCCGTCCGTTCACGGATCATGATCGAGGACTGGCTTTCCGACCTTCAGGCTCACGGCCCTCCCATCCTCGGTGCCGTCATCGCGGGCGGGGCAATCGGGCTGGAGCGGGAGTGGCGTGGGCGGTCGGCGGGGTTCCGCACCCACATCCTGGTCTGTCTGGCGTCGGCTCTGCTGATGCAGGCGGCGATGACCCAGGCCGACTGGGCGTTCCAGGCCCTGCCGGACGAGAACATCGTCACGGACCCGACCCGGATGGCCCACGGCATCCTGACCGGCATCGGCTTTCTGTGCGCAGGCGTGATCTTCCGTACCGGCCTGTCGATCCACGGCCTGACCACGGCGGCGTCGCTGTGGATCACCTCGGCCCTGGGCATATTGTTCGGGGCGGGGCTGAACGGCCTGGGTGTCACGGGCACGGTCGTGACCCTGGCCATTCTGGTGTTGCTCCGGATGGTGGCCAAGGCCCTGCCCGGGCTCATCACGGTGGACGTCGCGGTCTCCTGGCCCGGTAGCGCCTCGGGTCCGCGCGCAGAGGTGGAGCGCCGACTGGCCACCGTCGATCCCGGCTTTCGCATCACCGAACAGAAGATCGAGCCCGACCGGTCCGCCCGCAGCGAGGCCTTTCGACTACGCATCAAGGCCGGAGACTTCGCCGCCCTGGCCGACGATCTGGCAGATGTTCCTGGGTTGGGCGGGGTGACGATCGATCCGCGCGACGACTGAGCGCGACCGGATTCATCGTGGTCATTGTCCGTCAACCTTCTGTCTGGCATGACAGGAACGAATGACGAACGCGGCGACTCAGTTTTCAGGTGGCGGAGCGGTCCGCATCCTCGGTCTCGACCCCGGCCTGCGCCGGACGGGCTGGGGTGTGGTGGTGGCCGAAGGGTCGCGGCTGCGCTGGATCGCCCACGGGGTGGTGACGCCGGATGACAAGGCCCCGTTCAGCGAGCGCCTGCTGCATCTGCTCGAAGCGGTCGGAGAGATCTGCACCGCCCACGCCTGCGACGAGGCGGCGATCGAGGAGGTCTTCGTCAACGTCAATCCGGCCTCGACCCTGAAACTGGGCCACGCCCGGGCGGCGGTCATGCTGGCCCCGGCGCGGTGCGGCCTGCCGGTCGCGGAATATTCGCCCAACCTGATCAAGAAGGCCGTGGTCGGGGCCGGCCACGCCGACAAGGGCCAGATCGCCTTCATGGTGAAACGGCTGCTCCCGACGTCAGGCGACGTGAAGGCGGATGCGGCCGATGCTCTGGCCGTCGCGATCACCCATGCGCAACTGAGGAAGCGGGCCCTGCTCGCGGGGGTGGCGGCATGATCGGCCGGCTGCGTGGGGTCCTGGCCGAGGTCGAGGAGGCGCACTGCCTGATCGACTGCGCGGGCGTCGGCTATGTGGTGGCCTGTGGCGCGCGGACCCTGCAACGGCTGCCCGCCCCCGGTGACGAGGCGACCCTGCATATCGAGAGCAGCTGGTCGGCCGAGAACGGACCGCGCCTCTACGGCTTCCTGACCCGCGACGAACGCCGCGCCTTCACCACCCTCACCGGCATCCAGGGCGTCGGGCCCAAGGCGGCCCTGTCGGTGCTCGACGTCCTGCCGCCGGGAGAACTGGCGGGGGCCGTGGCCCGCGACGACAAGGCCGCGATCGGCCGGGCCAACGGCGTGGGGCCAAAGCTGGCCCTGCGCATCGTCACCGAGCTGAAGGGCAAGCCGCTGGGCGATGTGTCGTTCACGCCGGGTGCGTTGGCACCCGGGGCGGGGGTCGAACCGGCAATCATAAAGCCCAGCGTTACCGGGGAGGCCGTGTCGGCCCTGCTGGGTCTGGGCGTCGCCGAGATCAACGCCCGCCGAGCGGTCGATCAGGCCCTGATCCGGCTGGGGGACGACGCCGATCTGTCGGCCGTGATCCGTGCGGCCTTGCAGGAGCTGGGGCGGTGAGGATCGCGCACTTTCCTTCTCCCCTTGCGGGAGAAGGTGGCAGCCGAAGGCTGACGGACGAGGGGTCACACCATTTTGACGGTGAGAGCTTTCAGATGACGGCTTTGGGCATGGGCGTAACCCCTCATCCGTCTCGCTCCGCGAGCCACCTTCTCCCGCAAGGGGAGAAGGACTACGCGGAGGCGACATGACCGACGACCGCATCATCTCCCCTGACCCCGCGCCCGGCGAGCAGTACGACCGTGCTCTGCGGCCCCAGACCCTGTCGGAGTTCGTCGGTCAGGAGCAGGCCAAGGGCAATCTGAAGATCTTCATCGACGCGGCGAGGAAACGCGGCGAGGCCATGGACCACGTCCTGCTGTTCGGCCCCCCGGGCCTCGGCAAGACCACCCTGGCCCAGATCGTGGCGCGCGAACTCGGCGTCGGTTTCCGCGCCACCTCCGGTCCGATCCTGGCCAAGGCCGGCGACCTGGCCGCCATCCTGACCAATCTCGAACCGCGCGACGTCCTGTTCATCGACGAGATCCACCGCCTGGCCCCGACGGTGGAGGAGATCCTCTACCCGGCCATGGAAGACCATGTGCTGGACCTGATCATCGGCGAGGGCCCCTCGGCGCGGTCGGTACGGATCGACCTGGCCCCCTTCACCCTGGTCGGGGCCACGACGCGGGCAGGCCTGCTGGCCACGCCGCTGCGCGATCGGTTCGGCATCCCCTTGCGGCTGGAGTTCTACACGCCTGACGAACTGGTCCGGGTCATCACCGGCGCGGCGCGGAAGCTCGGCGCGCCCATCGACGACGATGGTGCCCGCGAAATCGCCTCGCGCGCCCGGGGCACCCCGCGCGTTGCCGGGAGGCTGCTGCGCCGGGTGCGGGACTTTGCTGAGGCCGAGGGCGCGCCCGTCATCAATCGCATCGTCGCGGCCCGCGCCCTGGCCCGGCTGGAGATCGACGAGGCCGGTCTGGACGCCAACGACCGCCGCTTCCTCAAGGCCCTGATCGAGAACTACGGCGGCGGCCCCGTCGGCATGGACACCCTGGCCGCCGCCATCGCCGAGGCCCGCGACGCCGTCGAGGACGTGATCGAGCCTTACCTGCTCCAACAGGGCTTCATCCAGCGCACCCCCCGCGGCCGCATGGCCTGCGCCCGCGCCTATGCCCATCTGGGCCTGGCGGAACCGCCCAAACCGGCGGCGCCGAGCGATCTTTTCAGCGGCGGCTGACGGTCCGGACTTCACCGCGAGGCCGATCCCCGTCATGCTGACCGGGAAGGAGACGCCGATGGCGCGACGCCTGAATGTGCAACGGCTGATGCTGGTGATGGCAGCCCTGGTGCTGGCCCTGGGCGGGGTCTGCGCCTGGGTCATCTATGACAATGCCAGGCCGGCACCCCAGCCGACGGCCGGCGAACGCGCGGTGCGGCAGTTGCGCGAGCAGCGGGGCCCTGAGGCCGAGGTGCGTTATGCCGAGGCCGGGCGCGGCCGGGCCCTGTGCGGCTATGCCGGCGTGCGAGGTCAGGCGACGGCGGTGGCCTTCGTGTCGCGGCCCAATCGTATCCTGTTCTCCGACGACCCGATGCCGGTCGAGTTCCGCGAGGTGCAGCAACGATTCTGCCCGACCTTTCTGAGCCAGCCCTCGGCTCCGAACTCCGTCAATTCGGTCCCGGGGTCATGAGTACCGAGCCCGTACTGGACATGCCCACCTCCGGTCGGTTCGAGGGCCGCGACCATCTGTTGGCGATCCGGGTTTATTACGAGGACACCGATTTCACCGGCCTGGTCTATCACGCCAACTATGTGCGCTATCTGGAGCGGGGGCGGTCGGATTTCCTGCGGCTGACGGCGGTGGGTCACGCCGCCCTGCTGGATGCCGCCGAACCGATGGCCTTTGTCGTGGCCGAGCTGAATCTGAAATACCTGAAGCCCGCCCGGATCGACGACGCCCTGGTGGTGCGCACTGCCTATGACGCCATCAAGGGACCGCGCCTGCTGATCTCCCAGACGGTGGAGCGCGACGGAGAGATCCTGTGCCGCGCCGAGGTGACGGCGGTCTGCATCCATCTGGACGGCCGACCGCGACGGCCGACGAAGGCGTTGCTGGAAGGCGTCAAACCCTGGCTGGCCCAAGACAAGAGGACCGACTGATGGCGACCGAAACCAAGATCACAGACCGCCAGGCCTGGAGTTTCCTGATCACCTGCATCCTGCTGGTGGTCATCCTGTTCGGCGGCGGCCTGGTCGGCTGCCCCTACTACAAGGTCTGGGAACGCAAGATGGCCGGTCAGGCCGAGTTGCAATACCAGCAGGGCGCGCGTCAGGCCCTGATCGCCCAGGCCGCCGCCGAGGACGAGGCCTCGATCAAGCGCGCCGAGGCCGCGACGCGGCGCGTGCGCGGCTGGGCCGACGCGGCGAAACAGGGCTGCATCGACCTGGGCCGCCCCGGCGACCGGGCCTGTCAGGACCAGCTGTTGCGCGACGCCGCCACCTATTCGATCGCCAAGGAAGGCCACGAAGGCGTGATCGTCAGCGTGGGCGCGCCCGTCCCGGTCGCCGTCGACCCCCGGAATGGCGGCGAATAGGCGAAGCGTTCACCCTGTCGCGCCCCTGTTGCGCGCGCGGGCATGACGCAGGGCCCGGCACAGGCTAGACCTGAGTCCCCTGACCACACGTCTACGCCACACTATGGTCACGCCCGCCCGCACCATGGTCGCGTGATCCCTGCAGGACCGATTTGCCCATGACCGTGCCCGCCGCCGACCCCGGAATGTTGAACCCCGTCACCCTGTTCATGACGGCGGACTGGGTCGTGAAGATCGTCATGATCGGCCTGGCCGGGGCCTCGATCTGGTCCTGGGCCATCATCATCGACAAGGCGTTCCGCTTCACCGCCCTGAACAGCCAGGCGGACACCTTCGAAAAGGCGCTGAGTTCCGGCCGGTCGCTGGAGGATATCGCGCAACAGGCCGGGCCCAATCCGGCCCACGCCCTGCCCAGGATGCTGGTCGTCGCCCTGGCCGACTGGCGCGAGACCCGCGCGCGCGGGACCCTGACCGAACAGCAGGGCAATCTGCTGATCAGCCGCATCGACCGGTCGCTGGATTCCATCATCGCGCGCGAGGGCATCCGCATTGAGCACGGACTGGGCGTGCTGTCGGTGGTGGCCACCGCCTCGCCCTTCATCGGCCTGTTCGGGACGGTGTGGGGGATCATGAACGCCTTCGGGCGGATCGCTTCGGCCGGCAACACCAACCTGACCACCGTGGCCCCGGCGATCTCGGAGGCCCTGTTCGCCACCGCCATCGGCCTGGCCGCCGCCATTCCGGCCTATATCGCCTACAACAAGTTCTCGATCGACGCCGGCAAGTTCTCGGGACGGCTGGAAAGCTTCGCCGACGATCTTCAGGCCGCCGTGGCGCGGCGTCTGGGGGCCCCGAACGCCCCGGTCGCACCACCGCCCCCTCCCCCGTCCGACTTCGCCATCCGCCGGGCCGACTGAGATGGCCATGGGCGGCGGGGCCGGTCAGGGCCATGTGCGAGGACGCAGGCGGGCCAGGAAGCGGCCGCTGAGCGAGATCAACGTCACCCCCCTGGTGGACGTGATGCTGGTGCTGCTGATCATCTTCATGATCTCGGCGCCCCTGCTCACGGTCGGCGTCCCGGTCGAACTGCCCCAGACCGAGGCCGGGGCCGTGGACACCGACAACGAACCCGTCACCGTCTCCATCGACCGCGACGGCGCCATCTTCATCGACAAGGACGAGACGTCCTACGACCAGCTTCTGGATCGCGTCGGCGCGGCGGCCGGAACCGATGATCCGTCGAGCAAGCCCGTCTTCGTGCGCGCCGACGGCCGGGCACCGTATCAGGCCGTGGCGCGGGTCATGGCGCGGCTGTCGGCCGGTGGCTTCACCAAGCTGAACCTCATCACCGACACGGCCCCGGAACCGCAGGGCTAGATCTTGGAACGGCCGAGCCCCGCCATCGTCGGATCGATCGTCCTGCACGCAGGCGTGCTGGCGCTCGCCTTCGTGTCCTGGCCGACGAAGGAGCTCCCGCCGATCGTCCCGTCGTCCGTGCCGGTCTCCATCGTCTCGTCCGAAGTGATCGAAGCCGCGCCCGCCGACAATCCATCCGAAGAGGTCGTAGCCGAGGACGCCGCCAGCGCCCCCTCCGCCCCGGCCGAAGCGCCGCCGCAGCCCACGCCGGCGCCACCGACACCCACGCCACCCCGCCCGGCTCCTCGTCCGA
>NZ_JBIIAY010000148.1:0-6673 GCF_044239655.1 Brevundimonas sp. | reverse complement strand
GCCCTGATCCATCTTGATCGTGTGGGCGCCCAGAGCCAGCGCCAGCATCTGGTGGCCCAGGCAGATGCCGAAGATCGGCTTGCCGCTCTCGACCAGCTTGCGGATCTCCGGCACGGCGTATTCGCCCGTCGCCGCCGGGTCGCCCGGCCCGTTGGACAGCACGACGCCATCGGGCGCCCGCGCCAGAATCTCCTCGGCCGAGGTCGTCGCCGGCACCACGGTGATCTTCGCGCCGGTCGAGGCCAGCGCCCGCAGGATGTTGCGCTTCACCCCATAGTCGATGACCACCACCGACTTGCGGCCCACGGTCCTGGGATGCCCCTCGGGCCATTCCCACAGGCCTTCGTCCCATTCGAACGACTGCAGGGTCGAGGCGGGCTTGGCCAGGTCGAGGCCCACCAGCCCGGTCCAGGTCTTCGCCTCGGCGACCAGAGCCTCCAGGTCGAACCGGCCGTCGGGATCATGGGCGATCACCGCATTGGGCGCGCCCTTGTCGCGGATGATCTTGGTCAGGGCTCGGGTGTCGACCCCGGCCAGCCCGACCACGCCGCGCCGCTTCATCCAGGCGTCGAAGGTCGAATCCGCCCGCCAGTTGGCCGCATCGGTCGGCACATCGCGGAAGATCGCGCCGCGCGCCGATGTGTCCGACCCGCCGCCCATCTGCTCGATGTCGTCGGCGTTGGTCCCCACATTGCCGACGTGCGGAAAGGTGAAGGCCAGGATCTGGCTCATGTAGGACGGGTCGGTCAGGATTTCCTGATAGCCGGTCATGGCCGTGTTGAAGACGACCTCGCCGAGCGCCGTGCCGGTCGCGCCGACGCCGATGCCTTGCAGGATGGTGCCGTCGGCCAGGGCCAGCACGCCGGTGCAGCCGGGGAGAAGTTGAGTGGTCATGGCGCGTCCCTTAGCACCGAATCCCGGCGCGCAAACGGCGGCGTGACTACAGACCCCCGATCTTGGGGTCAACGCCCGCCCTACTCGGGCACCCGCGCCCCGTCCCAGGCGAAGACCCCGCCGCTGTCGGCGGGCATCAATCCGTCCAGGACCGACAGCAGCCGCTCCGCCGAATAGGTCGCGTCGAACAGCCTTCCCTCCGCCACCCCTTTCTGGAACGGGGCGCTGAGGTCGGTCGCCACCGTCCCGGGATGCAGGCCCGCCACCACGGCCTGCGGATGCGACCGCGCGATCTCGATCGACAGGTTCCTCAGGATCATGTTCAGCGCAGCCTTGGACGCGCGGTAGCTGTGCCAGCCGCCCAGCCGGTTGTCCCCGATCGACCCCACACGCGCCGACAGGGCCGCGAACACCGCCCGCCGGTCACGCGGCAACAGCGGCAGGAAATGTTTGGCCGCCAGCGCCGGCCCGACGGTGTTCACCCGGTAATCCCGCAGCAGATGTTCGGCCGTCATCGCCCGATACGACCGCTCGGGCGCCTCGCCGTGATGCAGCACCCCCGTCGCCACGAACACCAGGGCCGGTGCCGGACCCTTCGCTACCTCGGCCGCCGCCGCCGCGATCGAGGCCTCGTCCTCCAGGTCAAATCCGGTCCCCGAGCGCGAAAGCCGGTGGACGACAGCGAACCGCCCGGACGCGCCGGCCGCATCTGCGACTGCCCGGCCAAGCCCGCCCGAGGCCCCGATGATGATTGCCGATGGTGCCGCGTCTTCGCTCATCGGCGCACAGGGCTCCCGTCAGGCCTGCGCCGCAAGCGGTCTTGCGTCGGGTGCGTCTGCACGTCACAGCACCGACCATGACCAAGGCCCCGATCACCACCGTCGGTCTCGATGCCGATGATACCCTCTGGCACAACGAGACCATCTTTCGTCTGACCCACGCGCGGTTCATCGCCCTGCTGGGTGACCGCGCCGACGCCGAGGTCATGGAGGCCCGGCTGGCCGAGGTCGAGCGGCGGAACCTGCGGCTCTATGGCTATGGGGTGAAGGGCTTCACCCTGTCGATGATCGAGACGGCGATGGAGCTGTGCGACGGCGAGGCTCCGTCCCACGTGGTCCGCGAGATCATGGCCGCGGGCAGAGAGATGCTGGCCCATCCGGTCGAGACCCTGCCCGGCGTGGACGAGGCCCTGGCGCGGTTGTCCGAACGCTACCGCCTGGTCCTGATCACCAAGGGCGACCTGCTGGATCAGGAGCGCAAGCTGGCCGCGTCCGGCCTCGGCGACCTGTTCGCGGCGGTGGAGATCGTCTCGGAAAAGGATCGCGGCACCTATGACCGCATCTTCGCCCGCCACGGCACGGGCGCGGCCGAGGCCGTCATGGCCGGCAATTCGATGAAGTCCGACGTCCTGCCGGCGCTGGAGGCGGGGGCCTTTGCCGTCCACATCCCCTATCACGTCACCTGGGCCCACGAACTGGCCGACGCGCCTGAGGACCACCCTCGCTACGGTGCGCTCGACGCCATCGCGGACCTGCCCGACTGGATCAACGCGCGGGCTGAGCCGCTCGACGCCGCCTGACCGGACGCTCCACGGTCAGGTCCAGCGCCCGCGAGGCCAGCAGCCGCCCGCCGCCCATGTCCACGATCATCCGTTGGCCTGCGAACGCCTCCATCCCGATCAGGGCCGCCGGGTAGCCGGGCGCCGCCACGTCGGAATAGATCGCGGTCTGAACCCGCTCGTACAGCCGGTCGCCGAAGGTCACCGTCCGAGCCTCCACCAGGGTCGAGGCCACGGCCCCGCCCAGCACCAGGCTGGACCCGCGCGCCTGGTCCCGTCCATCCAGCAGACCCGCGCCGTGGGCCGACTCGCGGCTGAGCGCCAGCAGGCCCGACGCGCCCGTGTCGACGATCGCCTCGACCGTCGCCCCCTCGACCGTGATCGTTGTCCCCAGGGCCTTGCCCACCTTGCGCACCTCGATGGCGATGACATCCGCAGGCAGCGGCGTTTCCCGCGCCACGAACCGCATCCGCCGCCTTTCCACATCGATGTCCAGCAGGCCCTGCGACAGCAGGTCCTGACCCAGGATCAACGGCGTCGACAGCCCGTCCGCCCGCGCCAGCGGCCCCAGATCGAGGATCGCCGCCCTCAGGTTCTCGATGCGCGTGGCCCCCAGTCCGACATCCAGCGTCACCCCCTTGCCGACCTGCGCCCCGCCCCCGACGCCGTAGGCCAGCAGCGGCATGTCGAAGGTCCGCGCCAGACCGAGGTCCGCGAACAGGGCCCGGTCGATGACCGAGAACTGCGCCCCGGAATCGATCAGCGCCCGCACCGTCCGCCCTCCGACGGTCGCCTCGACCGTCGGCAGCAGGGTGCGGGGCGCATCGAAGGCCAGCCAGTCATCCGCCGGGCCGAACACGACATCCGGCCTGCGCCAGATGACGTTGTCCTTCAGCCACCACCCGCCGCCCACCGCCGCGCCCATCAACCCGAGCCTGACCAGAAGCGTCCTGCGATCCATGGTCCACAGATGGTCCCTATTCGTCCCGCGCGCCACGGGCGAAAGCGTCGCGGGCCAGCGCGGCTGCGAGCGGCAGCGGGCTTTTCTCGCGTGACGGCGCCGCTTCCACTGGGTACGGAACGCACCCATGACGCAGAGCCCCGACACCTATGTCTCCACGCGCGGAGACACGACCCCGACCGACTTCGCCGAGGCCCTGCTGCGCGGCATGGCGCCGGACGGCGGCCTCTATATGCCCACGGCCTGGCCGACGCTGAACCCGTCCGCCTGGGCTCCGGGCCAGGCCTATGCGGCGATCGCGTCGGCGGCCATGGCCCCCTATGTCGGAAACGCCCTGCCCGACGGCGCACTCGACCGGGCGCTGGCGAAACTGGTGGCCGGGTTCGACCATCCCGACGTCACCCCCCTGGTCCAGCTCGAGGACGACCTGTGGCTGCTGGAGCTGTTCCACGGCCCGACCGCCGCCTTCAAGGACCTGGCCATGCAACTGGCCGCCTCCCTGGCCGACGAGGCCCTGGCGGCGTCCGGCGAGCGGCTGACCCTGGTGACGGCCACCAGCGGCGATACGGGCGCCGCCGCCGTCAACGCCTTTGCCAACAAGGCGCGCATCGACCTGATCGTGCTGCATCCCCTGGACCGTGTCTCGCCCGTCCAGCGCCGCCAGATGACCACGGTCGATGCCGACAACGTCCTGAACCTGGCCGTCCATGGCGATTTCGACGACTGCCAGCGGCTGGTGAAGGGCCTGCTGTCCGAGGAATCCCTGCGCGAGCGCGGCCGGTTCTCGTCGGTCAACTCGATCAACTGGGCGCGTCTGGCGGGCCAGATCCCCTATTACGTCTCCGCCGTCGCCCAGCTGGCGGCGCAGGGCCAGACACGGGCACCGACCTTCGTCGTCCCCACCGGCAATTTCGGCGACGCCTTCGCCGGCATCGCCGCGCGCAAGATGGGTCTGCCGATCGCCGGCTTCGTCGCTGCCGTGAACCAGAACGACGCCCTCGCCCGCGCCATCAACGACGGGGTCTATGCCCGCAAGGCCGCCGTCGAGACCGCGTCCGTCTCCATGGACGTCCAGGCCCCGTCCAATTTCGAGCGGCTGGTCTATGAAGCCTCCGGTCGCGACGCACAGGCGACCCGCGCGGTGTTCGAGACCTTCGCCCGCGACGGTTCGGTCACCCTCTCGCCCGCCCTGCTGGCCGCCCTGCGCGCCGAGGTCTCGGCCGTCTCGGTCGATGAGGCGACCACGCGCACGGAGATCGCGCACGCCTGGTCCGCCTGGGGACGGGTCGTCTGCCCCCACCCCGCCGTCGCCCTGCATGCCGCACGCAGCCAAACTCGCGGCACCGGTCCCATCGTCGCCTTGTCCACCGCCCACGCGGCCAAGTTCGGCAAGGACGTCGCCCCCGTTCTCGGCTTCGACCCCGACCCGCCCCGCGTCATCCGCGAGCTGGGCGACCGCCCCGAACGCCTGACGATCATCGAGGGCACGCCCGAGGCGGCGCTTGCGGCCGTGCGGGGGTTCCGCGCCTAACGAGCGGCCCGCTCGTACCGCCATTTCCGGAACGTCTGGACGGCGATCAGGACGAACAGGGCGACGCCCGCCACGATCCACAGCCGGCCCCAGCCGTGCTGGATGTCCCATGCCCGCGACGCGTTCCACAGCATGAAGGGCACGGCCAACAGGCCCATGGCCAGCACCCCGTAGTTGATGCGCGCGAGGGCCTGCCGCCTGCGCTCATCGCGCGACAGGCCGGGTGCCGTCGGCACCCTGTAGGCCAGTTGTCGTGCCGGTGCATTCCAGAGCCACAGCACGATCAGGGCGAACGCCAGCAGCAGGGCGGCGACCCCCAGCGGTGCCCAGGGCCGGACGTCGGTGCCCGCCCAGGCCGACCAGACCCCGGCCGTCAGACCGACGAAGACGGTTGTCCCGAAGACCGCCCATCCCGCCAGCCTCAACGACCGCGCAAAGCCCGAGACAAAGTCGGCATGTTCCTCGGCGTTCAGCCGGATGGCGGGGCCGGTCCGGTTGCGGCGATACAGGAAGCCCTGTTCGTCCGGCGCGAACTGCGCCGCGAACGCGGCCTTCAGCCGTGCGAAACTGCCGGTGTGGATCATGGCCGAAGCCTACGCCCCGATCGACGCAGGCGGAACCGACCGTATCTGACCGGGCTCAGGCCGCCTCGACGACCCGCCACCAGTCGACCCGGCGGAAGAAGGCCTGCGGATCCTTGGGGGTCACCAGCTTGGTCGGGTCGTGGAAGATCCGGTCGTGCAGCCGGGTCAGGGTGAACCGCACCGCCGCCGCCTCCCCCAGCCCGGGCAGGGCCAGCGCCTCGGCCCGCGTCAGGGGCCGCACCGTCTCATAGCCACGCCGGAAGGCCTCTGCCGCGCCCGCGATCGGCCGGCCCTCGCCGTCGAACGCCCAGGCGCTGAGCGCGATGGCCAGATCATAGGCCAGAGGCCCTGTGCAGCCGAAATAGAAGTCGATGACGCCGGACACCGCCCCGTCCTCGAACAGCACATTGTCGGGGAAATAGTCGGCATGGATCGCCCCGCCCGGCAGGTCGTCCGTGAACGGATCGCCGATCCGCGCCAGGGCCGCCTCGACCCCGATCAGGATCGACAGGTCCTCGCCCCGGGGCCTTCCCTGCAACCCCTTGGCGCACCGGTCCGCCAGGGCGCGCCAGGCGGCCCGGCCCACCGGATTGACCCGCCGCCCCTCAAAACTCGCTCCGGCCAGATGCAGCCGGGCCAGCATCGCCCCGGCCGCCGCCTGATCCTCCGACGACGGCGTCCTCAGCCAGGCGCCGGGCAGCCATTCGACGATCGCCGCCGGCCGGCCGTTCAGCACCCCGATCCATTCGCCGTCGCAGTCCCTCAGCGGTCGCGCCGCCGGGAATCCCGCCTGTCCCAGATGGTCGGTGAACCCCAGGCAGAACGGCAGGGACGCGGCATCCGTCCGCCCCTCGAACAGGGTCAGCACGAATTTCCCGGCCGAGGTCTCGAGCCGGAAATTGGTGTTCTCCACCCCTTCCGCGATGGCGTGCAGCGACCGGAATTCGCCGACGGCCGGATAGGCCGCCACGAAGGCCTGCGCCTGATCGTCCGAGACCGGAGTGAAGACCGCCATGGCCTAGTGGTATCCCAGTTCGGCGTGTTTGGCGCGGATGATGTCGGCGACGTCGGCCAGCACGCTCTCCGTCGTCGGCCAGCGCCCGGCTCCGCGTCCCTTGCACAGCCACACCCGGCCGTCCTCGCCA
>NZ_JBIIAY010000042.1:0-24406 GCF_044239655.1 Brevundimonas sp. | reverse complement strand
AACTCAATCCATCCGCGGCCTCAATCGCCGCATCCAAGACTATTGTCGGCAGAAGGTCTCGACCGTTCTGTCTCCCCAGGAACTCACGAGGCTTCAAGTCTATGTCGCCGAGCTGATTGATGACAGGGCCCCGACGCCACGGCGCGGTGAAAATCCCGACTGGTCAAGGATCGGCGAGGCTACAGGCATCGCGGTCGATCAGCTCAAGGCAGGCGCTCGCGTTATCCGGCCGGCGTTGGACGCCATCGACAGGACCCTCGCAGCGCTTCGCCCGCTCCAGCGCCCCGCTCTGGAGGCAATCGGCGCGGATTCGACGAAAGTGAGCCCCTCGGCCCCTCGACGTTCTCGGCGTGGCCGTCCGCCAGGGCCTGTCGCCAAGGGGCTGGAAATCGAACCGCATCCTCGAGCTCCGGCGGCAGGAAGCCCGGAGCCGCCGTCGTTCGACGCCGCACTGGATATCCACATGCGACGCTTCGGAGATTCCGCGCCAGGCCTTCTCTCGGCCCTGCTCGCCGAGGAGGAGGTGTTCGACCCCGCCACCATCAGAAGCTGGCGACGAGGCGACAAGACCCCACAGTCGGTCGGAAGCCTTGAGGTGTTGAGACGCATCGAAGGCCGATACGGCCTGCCGGACGGGTACTTCGCCGATCGCCTTCCTGATCGCACCAGGGCCGCGCACGGCCACCGAGTCCAGGGTATCAGTCCTTCGGAGCACCGCAGACTCGCCTGGCATCTACCGCACGACTTCGCAGCCAGACCCTTGGCGGAACGCGAGGAAATCCTAGACTGGGTTCGTACCGTCGTCATCACCGGCTCCACCGACTACCGCCGCTACCAGGCCAGTGCGTCTAAAACGCCATTCGCATTGCATTTCCCTGGTTTGGCGCAGGCCGAGCGCGACCTGCTGTCTCCCACCAGACGCGCGAGCGCCCAGGATCGATTGTCCACGAGCCGGCGGCGCCTGGCGCCGGAGCGGTTGCGCGATGAAATGGCGAGGCTCATCGCGTTCAAGACAGCGACGCTCACCTCCCTCGGCTACCAGCGCAGCGGAGTCTGGGGCGCCGAAACCGCCTCTCAAAAGATCGAGCATCTGAGCCTGATGTTCGGCGCGCTCGCGGCTGAACCGAGCGGCGCTATTCGGGGTGCCGGCGTTCCGCTAGAACTTCTCACCCTGGGCCTGCTGGTCTTTCCACGAGTTTGGGACTGGTATCTGCAGTGGCGCTCTGACCGGCGTGGCTTCTTCACTAGCTGGGAGGTGGAGATGCTCAACGTCGGCGTCGCTTTGACCAGGAAGGACACGGGCTGGCTACGACAGTGCGCGGACCTGGCTGAAGGACTGGCGCCGGTGCCGGGCTTGGTGACGGCGCAAGACATCGAGACCGCCCGCTCGGATTGGGACGGGACTTGTGAACGCCTATACGCTTTCGCCCTCGCGCGATCCAAGGAGGTTCTGCGAGTCAAAAAGGTTCACCGCGATCCCTTCGAGCCCATTCTGCCAATTCTCGAAGCGGAAAGCCCGGTCGGCGAATATCGCAAAATCGCCGATGAGATTTTGCGTCTCATGCCCGATGAGCGATGGTTCCCCAAAGCGACCGCGGAGGCGGTGCGGTCATGGCTGCTTATCCGGCTAGGGCTGCATCTGGGCCTGAGACAAAAGAACCTTCGGCAACTCCTGGTCTGTCCTCGGGGCTCTCGTCCACAAACCGAGCGCTCCCTGGAGGACCTCAAGCGCGGCGAGCTTCGCTGGAGTGACCGAGACCACGGCTGGGAAGTTCTAATCCCCGCCGTCGCCTTCAAAAACTCCCACTCGACCTTCTTCGGCAAGAAGCCTTACCGACTAATCCTGCCCGACCTCGGCGGTCTCTACGAGCAGATCGACGCCTGGCTTGAGCGGCACCGCCCTCTCCTGCTCGGAGACGCCCGGGACCCTCGGACGCTATTCGTGAAAACCGTGAAGAGGACCAGCACGGACGCGGCCTACAATCAGACCACGTTCTATGAAGTCTGGCGGCTAACCATCCAACGCTACGGCATCTACAATCCATGGACCGAACGCGGTGCCGTCGCGGGGCTGTTGCCGCATGGCCCGCACAATGTGCGTGACGTGTTGGCCACCCACATCCTCAAGCAGACCGGTAGCTATGAACAGGCGAGTTATGCCATCCAAGACACGCCGGACACCGTCGCCGAGCACTACGGGCGCTTCCTACCTCAGGACAAGGCAGCCCTGGCGGCGCAGATCCTGAACCGGGTCTGGGAAGAGACGTGATCCTTACCTGAACTAGCGAAGAACCTTGGGGCGCGGGTGCGCCTGAGGGAATTGTCGCCCAGCCCATCAAACGTCCCTAAATCCGGTCCTCCGACTGACGTTGAAACGGCTCGTCTTGAGCGACTTTCGACCAGTTCGCGGCTCATGAGTAGGGATGCTCTGTCGGCAACAGAGTACCGACGCACTTATTTTGTGGTTCGTAACGCCGACCCAAGGTGGATTATCTGGGTGGGCCAAACTCGGTCGTACTGGTGGATTCCGTCCTCAACGTTGGCGACCGGACTGAGCCGTTTCCGCTGGTCGCAGCCGTTAGTCAGATAGCTAAAACCTGAACAAAATCAAGGTGCCCCATGAACTCGTTAGTCGGGCTATCTTATTCAAAATAAACGATATTTGAACTCCCTCTCTGTCCGCCATCGTTTTTCTTCATATTTATCAATAAGTTGAAATCGCCCCGTCCGGCCCGCGCCGTGCGGGCTTTCCCGCGTGCGATGTCCTGCAATCAGGCTCCGCGCTGGCGCAAATTCGCGCTCTCACCTGCCTTCAACGGCCGGCTCATCTCTGAGGGTCAATGATCCGGTGGGGTTTCCCTACGATCAGGGATTGGAACAGGGATTCGCGTCAGATTTTGAGGGCGTGACTCCAGGCCGTCCTGGCCCGTACTCCCCGTGGGTCGGGGTTTGCCGCAGGCAGCTACGACAGATGGTCCCGGCAAAGCAGGGAATTTATGCAGCGCTGATCAGGGAAAATGCCCGGCTGATCAGGGACAGAGTTCAGACCCTGAGGGAGCGTCTCTGGTCGTCCCAGCAGAGGGGAAAATCTGCGCCGCGCAGATCCTCGAGACAGAGCCCTGCGTCCTGACGCCCGTCGAGGATGGCCGCTTGCAGATCGGGAGCAAGGAAAGCGAGGCGGATAAGGTCGCGCTCGTGAGGCGACGACGGCGCGTGCTGAAGTACGCCCTCCGCATCGGAGCCGCCGGCCACGAGGTGGTGACTGCGCTTCAGCGCCTTGATCAGGGCCTGGCTCATCCGGCTGCGCTTCGGTGCCTCGCCGCTCAGCCACGCTTTCCCGCCCCGGAACTTCAGCCGCCTCGGGATGTGCACCCACAGACACTCGCCCTCGACCTGAAGCTGTTCGCCCTCGACTAGGACGCGTCGCAGACGATCCATCACGACCGGCAGCCCTCTCGCTTCCGGTGACAACACAGCGACATTCAGCGCCAGTTGCACCGTATGCTCATGCACCTCGATCCTCGACAGGACCGCGAGCGGATCATGCTCCGGTGCCAGCCGGTGCAGGGTCTCGATCACCCAGCGCTCCACGGGCAGGGCCGGCAGACGGTAGATCCCGTCGGGCCGGCGCTCGGCCCGGCCGCGATTGACGCTGCTGGACATAGTAGCGATGCGCAGCCCCCGACTTCCCATAAGCGTGCGCTGGGGTCATCGCGACGCCTTCGCAATCGAACACCAGCCCCTTCAGGGCTAGCAAGGGTGCCGGAGCCGCTGCACGTTCCTTGTGGCTGGATCGTATTTGCCTTCTGGCGCGAATGGCGAGCTGCGCGCGGACCTCGTCGAAGGTCTGCTGATCGATGATCGGCGGGTGCTCGGCCGGATAAGCCCTGTCCTTGTGCGGCATCAGACCGAGGTAGGTCGGGTTGGAGAGCAGATGGTAGACGGCCCCGTTGTCGAACGGCAGACCGCCGCGCACGGCTCCGCTTTTCGCCACCGCGCGTTTGGAGACCCGGCCGTCCATAGCCAGCTCCCGCCTCACTGCCGGCACGGATTTCAAGGCCAGGAACCGACGGAAGATGTGCCGGACGAGTTCGGCCTCGACTTCGTTCAGCTTCAGCCTGCGGCCATCGGGATCGTAGCCCAGCGGGCAAGCACCGCCCATCCACAGCCCCTTGGCCTTCGACGCCGCGATCTTGTCGCGGATACGCTCGCCGGTGACCTCCCGTTCGAACTGGGCGAAGGACAAAAGCACATTGAGGGTGAGCCGTCCCATCGAGGTGGTGGTGTTGAACGCCTGGGTCACCGAGACGAAGGAGACTCCGTGACGGTCGAAGATCTCCACGATCCGGGCGAAGTCGCCGAGCGCGCGAGTTAGCCGGTCGACCTTGTAGACCACCACGACATCGATCCGGCCTGCCGCGATATCGGCCAGCAGCCGCTTCAGCCCCTCGCGCTCCATGGTGCCGCCGGACACGCCGCCATCGTCATAGGCATCGGGGAGTACTGACCATCCCTCCCCCACCTGGCTTTTCACATAGGCCTCGCAGGCCTCGCGCTGGGCATGCAGGGAGTTGAAGTCCTGCTCGAGCCCCTCCTCGGAGCTTTTGCGGGTGTAGATGGCGCACCGAAGCCGAGGCTTGCTCAAGCACTGGCCTCCTTCAGCCCGAAGAACAGAGGCCCGCTGCGGGGCGTGCCGCAGATGGCCCGGGCGGCTGCGCTCAGGCTCTTCAGCGTTCGCCCGCGCCACTCGTAACCCGCCGGAGTCCGGCGGACCGTCTCGGACACGCCTTTCCACTCGCGGGTGAGTACGGTCCCGACCGGCGTCTCAAACCGGTCTACGGTGATGGCGGCATCGCTGCGAAGTTTTCGGCGGGTGGCGTCATCCAGCCCGCCGAAGGCGTCGGACTGGATGCGCCATGCCAGCATCAGGGCGAGCAGCTCCGGCGACCGCAGCTTCGGGGCGGCCGGGCCGTAGCGCCTGCGCCATTCCACGCGCAGGCCCTCGAGGTCTAGGCGCGCCAGCGCCCGGACCTCCGCGTTGATCGTCTCGCGGTCCATCAGGCCGCAGGCTCCGCAGCGATGCGGTAGACCCGGCCTCCCTCTCCGGCCTCGCCGGTGATGGTCAGGCCGTGCTTGCGCTTTAGCGATCCCGCCAGAGCGCCGCGCACCGAATGGGCCTGCCAGCCTGTGGCCTCCCCCATCTGGGCGACCGTAGCGCCCTCAGGCCGGCGCATCAGAGCCACGACGATCCCCAGCTTGCCGCCGGGGCCTTTGATGGATCACTGTGCACTCTCTTCCAGATCAGGGAGCGACGCCAACGGCGCAGCCTTAGCTGCGGGCTTGCGGGTTCGGCGTGGGGTGGCTTTGGCATTGGAAGCGGTGCTGGATCGGGTGATGGTGGCCCTCGGCAAAATGCGGCGCGGTCATCGCGCTGCTACCGGGACGAGCCCGCGAGCGCGGGCGACGTCAGGACCAATGCTTCGTTCGAACATGAAGTCCAGCGTTGACGTCCGATCCCAAACATGATGTTCATGATGCGTTCATGGAGCACCCGACGTCTACGGTCAAAACTCCCTGAGCATTGCAGTCCAACGACGCCAACGTTGTGACTGTTCAGTTGTCCGCCTCGGCGGACGTGAACAGTGCAAGGAGGGGCCGATGGTCGCTGCACCGACGTGTCTTAAGGTCGAGATTGTTCCGATCTCCCGATTGAAGCCGGATCCGCGCAACGCGCGCCGGCACAGCCCGGCCCAGATCCGGCAAATTGCCGAAAGCATCCGGGCGTTCCGGTTCAACGTCCCGCTTCTGGTGGATGACGAGCTCAAGCTCCTCGCGGGGCACGGCAGGCTGCTGGCGTGCCAGTCGCTGGGATACAGCGAGCTGCCCATCATCCGGCTGGGTCACCTCACCCCGGCCCAGGCCAGAGCCTTCGCGGTGGCCGAGAACCGGCTGGTCGAGACCGGCGGCTGGGACGATGCACTTCTGGGCGAGCTGTTCCAGGATCTGGCCCTGCAGGATCTGGACTTCAGCATCGAGGTGACCGGCTTCACCATGGCCGAGATCGACCTGAAGATCGAAGGGCTTGAGGGCGCTTCGGACGAGGACGACGACGATGCGGCCATCGATCCTGGACCGGCCGTGGTCCGGCCGGGCGACGTCTGGATCCTGGGCGAACACCGCCTGATCTGCGGCTCCTCGCTGGAGGGCGAGACCTTCGCCCGCCTCATGGGCGACGAGCGGGCGGCGATGATCTTCACGGACCCGCCTTACAACGTCCCCATCAACGGCCATGTCAGCATGAAAGGCCGTCGCCGCGCCCATCGCGAGTTCGCCATGGCCACCGGCGAGATGTCCGAACCGGACTTCAACGCCTTCCTCGGCCAGGCCTGTCGGCTGATGGCCGACTGGAGCGCGGACGGCAGCCTGCACAACCTGTTCATGGACTGGCGTCACCTCCACGGCCTTCTGGCCGCGAGCCGGCCGGCCTACGACCAGCTGGTCAACATCTGCGTGTGGGACAAGGTTGTCGGCGGCATGGGATCGCTTTACCGCTCGGCCCATGAGCTGATCGTGGGGGGCTGTCAAGTTATTGGCGGCGGGTCGGTGGGTAAGGCGCCCTCCCCGGCTCATGCGACGGCCTCTCGCCAAGCCTGATGGGCTGCCTTTCGGAGCACCTTGAGCGTCTTTCGACTGGTCAGGTGCCGCTGGGCGTAAAACGTGTTGAACACCGCAGCGTGGACAGTGAGCAACTGCTGCGCCGAGGCCTGTGACTTGAACTGCTGCATGTGCCGTTCACGCTTTCGGATGTGCAGGTGGGAGTTTTCGATCCGGTTGTTCTCGCGCAGGATCCCCGGCCGATGCCTCGCCCCCAGCCCCAACGCCTGGACGGCCGTGACATAGGACTTCAGCCCGTCAGTGACTATGGCCTCGGGCTTAACCGGCTGTTCCCGAAGCAACTTCTGCAGAAACGACGTCGCTGTCTTCCCATCCCGTCGGGGCGCGACGGTCGTCCCAAGCACCTCACCCTCGTCGTCCACGGCGCGCCAGAGATACAGGTGCTTGCCGCCGATGCGGCTGACCATTTCGTCGAGGTGCCACCGAGGCGACGGTGCCGGACGCTTGCGCTTCAGGTTCCTGGCAATCTGCCGACCGAAATTGGAACACCAGCATCGGATGGCTTCGTACGACACGTCTACGCCCCTCTCCGCGAGGATTTCTTCGACTTCACGTAAGCTCAGAGAAAAGCGGTAGTAGAGCCAAACGGCCTGTCGAATGACGTCGGGCTTGCGCCGATGACCCTTGAACGATAATCTCGCCATAACCCACTGTTTCCAAATCGCCTTTCGGCTATTCAGTGGAGACGAGTTAGCACCGGACTGACAGCACCGTCGCTCTCGTCGTCGAATCGGGAGGTGAGAGTTCTCGATCCGATTGTTTTCCCGAAGCCGGCCGGGCCGATGCAGATGCCTCAGATCCAACTGATCCAGAGCCGCGCCGTATGAGGCCAAACCGTCCGTCGTGATCGTTTGCGGTTCCACCTACTGGTTGTGAAGGAGCCGCCTGAGCAGCTTCAACGCATCCTCTGTGTCCCGCCGCCGCTGGACCAGTACCTCGAGCACCTCACCTTCGTCATCGACGGCGCACCACAGAAACATCCGCTTGCCGCCGGTGTTGCAGACCACCTCGTCCAGGTGCCAACGTGGCGTAGGCGGCCATCGCTTCTTCCTCAGCCGTTTGGCGATCAAAGGTCCGAGCTTGATGGTCCAGCAGCGGATGGTCTCATAGCTCACGTCCACACCGCGGGCCGCCATCAATTCCTCGACGTCCCGAAAACTGGGCTGAACCGGAAGTACAGCCATACCGCCTGACGGATCACATCAGCTGGAAAGCGGTGGCGTTTGGGCGCCCCAATTGCTCAGCAATCACCGAAGGCCTCAGCCCCTCGCAGGCAAGCCGGCGAAGTTCATTCACCTCCTCGGCCGACCATTTTCCCGCTGACTTGGACACCGAGCTTTCTCCGCTGTTGATTGGAGTCCTGTCCGAATCGCCTAGCGCGGCTGTCGCCTGGTCGCGAGATAGGCCACGATCGCCGCGCGATCGGCCGGGTTGGCGACTGAGGTCATCATCCGGGTGCCCGGCACCGCCCGCGTGGGCGCGGCAAGGAAGGCGTCTAGCGTGGTCGTGTTCCAGGTCCGGTTGGCGTTCTGCATCCCTCGCGAGTAGGCATAGCCGGCCACGCTCGCCGAACGCCTTCCGACGACACCGCCCAGATGAGGGCCCTGGGGCGAGTTGATGCCCGGGGTGACACTATGACAAGCCCCGCATCTCTGGCGGAACAGCGTGGCGCCACGATCCGCGGCAGGAGCCGTGACCTGCCGGGCCTCGACGGGTGTTGCGCCTGGAAGCTGGATGGCGACCACGAGCATGCCAAGGGCGACGAGCGTGCCCGCAATGGATCGGGTTGTCAGGTGCATCGAGAACTCCGGTACAGGGGATAGCGATAGAAGAATTTGGTGGCCGTGGTCACGTTGCAGCCCCATGACTGGACAGCGAGAAGATCGCCGAAAGTTCTGCGGACGGGGGCTCGCCGGCGACACGGTCGGCGACGTAGCGGCCCAGCACTGGTCCCATCTTGAAGGCATGACCTGAGCCTCCGCCGGCGATCCAGACGTTGGAATAATCGGGGTGGCTGTCGATTATATAATGACCGTTGTCGCTGTTCTCGGTCTGGCAGACGCGGGTCGCGACGATGGGTTGTCCGACCAGGCCGGGCATCCTCAAGGCGACGTAGTCGAGCACCTGCTGCGCCAGGAAAGGCGACGGTAACCGCTCGGTGTCATCCGGATCGATAGGCGTGTCGGCCAGCCGCGCGGCGACTTTGATCCCGTAGTCGATGTCGGACGCGGTATAGGTGGACAGGTCCGATAGATTGGGAAGGTGCTCCCATCGGTAGCGACGATCGTTCCGCGGCGAGCCGATGTAGAAGACTTCCCGGCGCGGCGTGCGAATTCTGTCGCCGAGAATGGTCGGCAGAGTTTGTGGCAACCACGGCCCTGTGGCGAAGACGAAGGCCCCGGCATTCAGGGGCTCGCCATCGATCAGGACGTTGTTCAGCATTCCACCCGAACCGAAGCCCGGCAGGGCATGGCCCACGCGGATATGGCCGCCCTTGCGCACAATAGCCTCGGCGACCGCGATCATGCTCTCGCGGGCCTTCAGGACGCCCCCGCCGGGTTCGTAGACGATGGTCTCGGCGTCATCGTAGCGGATCTGGGGCCAGCGTCGGTGGACCTCTTCGGGTGTCAGCAGTTCGTAGGCCAGTTTGAGGCGGTCGAAGATCGGACGCTGGGCCGCCAGTTCGGAGGGCTTCATGACCCGCAGACTGCCGTTCGGATAGATCATCCGGCGACCGAACTCCTCCTGACGCGCCTGCCACAGGTCGAAGGCCTCGGTGGCCCAGCGGGTGTAGATTTCCCTGTCGCCATAGGAGGCGCGGATCAGCCGGCTCTCGTCGCCCGAGGACGCTCGCGGATTTCCGGGTCCATAGACGTCGACCATCGTCACCCGGGCCCCGCGTTCGCGAAGTTCCAGAGCGGTCCAGCCGCCGAACGCCCCTGCCCCTACGACGACGACGTCGGGCAGGTTGCGACCGATTGCGGGAGCCGACGGCGTAAAGGTCCCGGTCGCCGTCTCGTCACCTGCCGATACCGTGGGCGCGGCGGCCGTCGCCGCGCCCGTCAGACCGGCCAGGAGGAGTGAGCGCCGATCCATCCTGCGTCCCGTCATGCCGCCTCGCGGTCCAGACGGCGGGCACCCCACAAGAAATAGAGCGCCAGCCCCAGGACGGTCCAGATGACGAAAAAGACGTGGGTCACGGTCGGCAGGCTGAAGAACAGGTACAGACACCCCAGAATGCCGAGTGGACCGACGACCCAGGCGGCGGGCGTACGGAACACTCGCTTCGCGTCCGGGTTCTGCTTCCTCAACACCAGCATGCAGGCTCCGACCGCGACGAAGGCGACCAGGGTCCCTGCATTGGCGAGGGCGGCAATCTCGTCGAGCGGCACGAGACCTGCGAGGATCGCCACGACGACGGCGGTCAGGACCGTAATGCGGACGGGCGTGCCGGTGCGCGGGCTGACCTTGGCAAGCGCCGCCGGGAACAGGCCATCCCGCGCCATGACGAAGAAGATCCGGCTCTGGCCGAACAGAAAGGCCAGGATCACGGTCGGAAGGGCGATGACAGCCGCCGCCCCGACCACGGCCGCAGCGGTGTTGGAGCTGAGCTGTCGCAGGATCAAAGCCAGCGGTTCCGGGCTTTTCGCGAACTCGGCCACCGGCATGGCCCCCACCGCCACGGCGGCGACCAGCACATAGATCAGGGTGCAGACGATCATGGAGCCGACGATACCGATCGGCATGTCCCGACCCGGGTTCTTCGTCTCCTCGGCCGCCGTCGACACGGCATCGAATCCATAGAAGGCAAAGAAGATGATGGCCGCAGCGGCCATCACGCCGATCTGGACCCCGTTCACGGCGTGTGCGGCGAACCCGTTCGGCATGAAGGGCTTGAAGTTGGCGGCATCGAAATGCGGCAGGGCCACCGCCACGAACACGACCAGGGCCGCAATCTTGATGACCACCAGAACCGCGTTCACGGTGGCGCTTTCCTTGCTGCCGAGCGCCAGCAGGCCGGCGACCACGCCGACGATCGCCACGGCCGGCAGGTTGACCAGGCCGCCCGCGTGCGGCCCGGCTGTGATCGCGATCGGCAGATCGACCCCAACCGACTGCAGAAAGCCCACGGCATACCCCGACCAGCCGACCGCCACAGCGGAGACGACAAGCGAATACTCCAGAATCAGGCACCAGCCGACGACCCAGGCGATCAACTCACCCAGCACCACATAGCTGTAGGTGTAGGCGCTGCCGGACGCCGGGATCATGGTCGCCACCTCGGCATAGGCCAGGGCCGCACAGGCGCAGATGGCTCCGGCGATCAGGAACGATACGATCACAGCCGGCCCTGCCATGTTCGCCCCGACTCCGACCAGGGTATAGATGCCGGTCCCGACGATGGCACCGACACCCAGTGCCACCAGATGCCACCAGCTGAGCGTCGGTTTCAGGCGGTGATGATCGGCGATGGTGTCCAGGCCGATAGCCTTCTTGCGCATCCAGGTCTTCATTTCGATTCCTCGTTGAGGGCGGATGCGTCGGTCGGGCACGGATCAGATCTGTTCGTAGAAGCCATAGGCGCGCGGTTGCAGATCATTGATGGCGCGATAGGCCTGTTCGAAAGCCGTCTGCATCGTCGAGACACCGCCTGCGTCGCTATTGGCGATGGCGATACGGCCGAACTTCTGGCGCGCCACGACCGTCGGCGGGAAGGCTCCCGGTTCCAGCGCCTCCTCGAAGAGCGAGTTCCGCCCGGTCGCGAAGCCGTGAGACCAGCGATTGACGGTGATGCCCAGGATGTCGCGCGCGGGATCGAAATCGGTTCCGGCCAGCGCCCTCGCGCTGAGATCGCGCAGATTGCGCTCGAAGATCTCGAACGGGGCGGTCAACAGGCCCTGACGAACCGCCCGGAACTGATCGTCCGCAGGCGTGCCGGGTTCCGGCGTATCGTCTCCGCACAGACCGCGGACCATGTTCGGATTGGAGAGGATGCCCGAGTTGGCCCCCGAGCTGAAGCCGACGATGATCGGCTCCGACGGGACCCGGGACGGGACGACGTTCCCGAAATATCGCTGCCCGCCCAGGCGGATGCCACCATAGAAGGTCCACGGCGAGGTCACGCCGCTTAGGCCCGCCTGCTGGAAGGCCTCCCAGTTGCGGAACAGGACGTTGGTCACCTGGTTCGGCGCCCGCAAGGCCGTGGTCAGGGCCGTGCGCTGAAGATCGGGCACCTCGGGACAGATATGAGGAATGACGTTGTTCATGCAGGCCATCACGACGTTGGCCGCCTTCACACTGACGGACCGCCCGTCCTTCAGATAGCTGACCAGAACTTCGCGACCTTCTGGCTCGAACAGATGGGGCGCGGGGCCCAAATGGCGGACGTTGAAGACGATGCTGCTCTGGCGAATGCGGGTCGGATTGACCTCGCGATCCAGGACCGAATAGTCGAGCCGCTTGTCCGCCACCTCGAACAGGTCGCCTGCCGGCATGGCGTCGGGGATCAGGGCCCGGACCAGCAGCCGTGCCACGTCGGAGTTACCTCCCGGCAGGTTGAAATCGTCCGCGCTCGCCTCGTCGCTTTCCGGGGACTTGTCGGGTCGTGTCAGGCCCAGGCCCTCGAACCCCGGCCTCATGCGGAAGAAGGCGAACCAGGCGCTGCCCATGTCGACGCCGAGGCACCAGACACCCTTGACGAACACCAGGGCCTCTTCGGTAACGCCAACGATGTTAAGTAGATAGTCGCGATAGCTCATGCCCTGCAGCAGAGCGATCTTCTCTTCGGCTGACTTTCCCGCAAGATAATCGGTCTTGTCGTGGACCAGCTTGTCCATGTCGGCGCGAAGACGCGGCGACATCGGTGTGCGGGCCAGAAACTCGGCCGAGGGATTGTCGATCGATCCCTTGATGACGGCATCCTGACCGAACTGTTCCCTGGTGAACAGCACGCCGCCGCTCATGCCGAGCGAGCCATACAGGGCGCGGTCGGTCCGGTCGCGCGAGGCGTCCTTGGAAATCCCCAGATCGCGCAGGATCATCTTCGCTTCGAGCGACCAGTCGGACGGCGAGACAATATAGCCCGAGCCGCCGCCGGCATACAGAACGCGGCCCTCATACTCGAACTCGTTGCGCTGGGCGTGGCCACCGACGCCCTGAAGGTTGTCCAGAATCAATATCCTGGCCGCAGGTCCTGCCTGTTTGCGGTAGTAGTAGGCTGCGGCCAGGCCGCTGAGCCCGCCTCCGACCACAACCAGATCGTACATCTCGCCGGTGCTTTCGGCATCGGGCGGGGCCTCGCCGGTCCAGGCCAGGTTATGCACGGGCTCGAACGAGCCAGGATGGAAACCGCGAAAGCCGTTACGCAGAGGCGGATAGGCAATCTGAGCCGCGGTCGGATCCGGAGACGCCTGCATCGCTGCCGCGAAGTTCGGCATCCCGCCCGCGGCCACCGCTCCACCGGCCGCCGCCGCGTGGACGAAATTGCGACGCGTGATCGCGCGGCCCATTCCCAATTCGCGATCGTTGCCGTTCATGCCCTCGTCCTTTCTACACTGTCGCATCTGACGCACGTCTCGCGCCGCATTTGGCGCCGTTTGCCCCTAGAGGGGCGGCGGCGAGTGTCGCCAAGGTCTCTCCAACACTCGCCGCCTGTCCGAGGCGTCCGTCCAGATCAGGGGCCGACGGTCG
Source organism: Brevundimonas sp. (assembly GCF_044239655.1). GTDB lineage: Bacteria > Pseudomonadota > Alphaproteobacteria > Caulobacterales > Caulobacteraceae > Brevundimonas. Next base: position 11,041 of record NZ_JBIIAY010000042.1, on the reverse strand, counting down.
CCTCGGATGTCTGGATCCCGATCAGAATGAATAGGTCAGTCGGGCATAGTAGAAGCCGCCTTGCCAATCGACCGCACCGTCGGAATAGATCCGGCCATTTGTCGTATTGATCCGGTTCGGGTCGGGGTACTGGTCGAACACGTTCCGGCCGCCGACCGCGATCTTGTAGCTGTCGGTCAGATTGTAGGTGACCTCGGCGTCATAGAAGACCTCCGGGTCATATTCCTGAATCGCGAAGGGCGTGCCGGTAGCTTGCCTGGCATAGGGCCCGAAGACGCTGGCGCGTGCCAGCAGTCCCCATTTCCCAACCTCGTGCGTCCCCGTGACGGTGGCCCGCCATTCCGGCTGATTGTTCTCGAAGTTGAAGACCGACTGGGCGTTGAACAGGTTGGCGATCTTGACCTCGCCGATCTCGTATTTGTTGATGTTGAAGCTGCCGACCAGGCCGCTGGTGGACCCGTCGTCCCAGCTGCGGCGATAGGAGCCGACCACATCGACACCGCTGACCTTGGCGTCGAAAGCGTTCTGGAAGAAGTTGATACTGGCGATGCTGTCGGCGCCGGCGATGCCCGCGGCGATCATCTGGGCACGGATCGCGGCCGTGACCGAGATCTGCGCCGTCGAATAGATCTGGTCGGTGATGTCGATCTGGTAGGCGTCGATGGTCAGGTCGAAGCCGGGGAAGGGCCTGGCCGTGATCCCGATCGAATAGTTGACCGACTCCTCCGGATCGAGAGGCTTGGCACCCAGGAAAACGGCGACAGGGTTGGTCGCCGGATACAGGCCGGTGTTGGTGGCGACCCCGTTCACCGTCAGGATCGCGACCTGGGTCATGTTGAGCTGGCCTGTCGTGGGCGCCCGGAACCCGGTACCGGCCGAGCCGCGCAGGGCGAAGCCGTCAAAGAGTTCGTAACGCGTCGCGACCTTGCCGATCACGGTCGATCCGAAGCTGTCGTAGTCCTCGAAGCGACCTGCAAAGTCGACGAACCATTTCTCGGTGATGTCGGTCGTGGCCTCGACGTACAGCGAATAGCTCGTGGATTCGTATTCGCCCGTGTTGCTTGGTGCCAGGCCGGTGATGCCGTTCGAGCCGACGGCAAGGGTGTTGTAGATGGGGTCAGTCGATGAACGACAGTTGATGCCCGCCGCCTGGGGCGCAGTCGCCCGCAATGTGCGGCTGGCGATCGCGGTCTCGTTTGTGCAGTAGTCGAACGGGTCTGGTGCCGAGAAGGTGCCCGCCAGATAGGAGTTCGGTTCGCCGGGCCGGATTTCAAAGCCTTCCTTGCGATACTCGCTACCGAAGCTGATGACGAGCGGCGTTGCAAAGGCCGCGATCGGCACGCCGAGGGCGAAGTCCGCGTTCACCGCGAACTCGTTGGAAACATAGTTGCTGGCGGTGAAATCCGTCGGCGACGTCGGTCCCATCGACGGGTTCAGGGTGTCGATGATGGAATAGGCGATCTTGTCCCAGCCGTAGCGAACGCCCAGGTCGCTGTCGAAAGTCAGGCCATTGCCGAAGACCCGCTTGTCGCGAACACCGGCAGCCGCGCTCCAGTCCGTGACATCTCCCGAGAACTGCGGGCGAAGTCCGGCGGGGTACAGGGAATTGAAGCGGAAGATCGAGCCGTTCTGGAGCCGGATCGAATTGTCCAGAACCGGCTGAGCGCCGCCGGGGTAGCGATAGTTGGCCGCCGCGATGCCCCGCGACCGGGAGTAGTTGCCGAAGGCATACAGCGAGGTCGTGTCGGTCAGATCCAGGCCCGAGTTGACGACGAAACGCGCGGCCTGTTCCTTGGGCTTGCCAGTGCGCTCCAGTGGTTCGCTCAGGTCGACCACGGCCGCATAGGCCGGATTGGCGGCGGCATAGGCCACCGCGTCGAACGCGGTCGCCGTGAACTGGTTGGCGCGCACCGTTCGCGCGCTCTTGGTCAGCTGGGCCGACAGATTGATGAAGCCGTTGTCCGTCAGCGGCAGACCGATGTTGCCGGCCACCAGGAAGTCGTCGCCGTCACCGGCGTAGTACTGGCCGCCCTGGACAACCAGAGAGCCGCCGTGGTCGGCGTTGTTGAGAACGAAATTGATCACCCCGGCGATGGCGTCTGATCCGTACTGGGCCGCAGCCCCGTCACGCAGCACCTCGGCCGAACTCAGGGCGATGGACGGAATGACCGCAGCGTCCGCAGCCTGGGATCCGGCACCACTGACGCCGACGCTGGCCGACTTGTGACGCCTGCGTCCGTTGACGAGCAACAGGGTGTTGTTGGCGGGAAGCCCCCGCAGTGTAGGCGACCGGATGAAGGTGTTGGACGTCGTGTTGTTCGAGCGGCTGACCGAGAAGGACGGGATCAGCGTCTGCAAGGTGTTCAGGGTGTCGGTCTGGGCCACATTGCCCAGATCCTCGGCCGAGAAGACATCGACAGGAACAGGCGAGTCCTGGACACTGCGCGGACGGCCGCGCGCGCCGGTGACGATGATCTCGTCGAGGGCCGCCGCATCCTCTTCGGGTTCGGCGGACGGTTCGGTTTGAGCAGTTGCGGCGCCCGAAATCAGAAGCGCGAAAGGGAGTACGGTCGCCATGAGGCGCGTCTTCAGGTAGTCGCCAGCCATTGTGGTATCCCCAGAGTTTTGATGAAAGCCCTCAATTCGACCCCGGCATTTTTGTTTCGCCATGTAGTCGTGATCAGCAATAAAGTTCTGATAACTGAAGCGTAACACCCTTTTTCTGGGCGCATAGTGCGGATTGGCCCAGTATCGAGCCTACCCGGATATTCGATATCTTCTTCTGCCAACCCCTCTGCACGCGGAACGATCTACTGCCATATCGTCACGAAATGTGTCGCTGGCCGTCACCATTGCGAACGGATTGCAGCGCAAGCGATAGCTCGCAGCCGCCACGCGAGCGGCAGGCTCAACCCGTCATGGTGCAGCGCAATATTCATGCGCAAGGGGCAGATGTCTTTTGGTCAGGGAGGCAGAGGAACAGGCCGACGCGTCGGCGTTCCACGCGATCAGGCGGAGGGGCCGCCTGAGAGCATCTTCACCGAGGCGTGGCTCTTGACCACCGGACTCTTGATGACGATGTAGGAGAAGTATTTGGCCACGCCGATATTGCGTTCCAGGATCTTCTCGATGACTTCCTGATAGTGGCTCACGCTCTTGACGAAGAACTTGACCATATAGTCGAACCCCCCGCTGACGAGGTGGCATTCGACGATCTCCTCGATGTCGAGGATGCTCTTTTCAAACTTCGTGAAGTCGCCGAGCCGGTGGTCGCTGAGCGTGACCGAGGCGAACACCACCTGGACGGTGCCGAGCTTGGCCAGGTTGATGTTCGCGCCGTATCCGGTGATGTAGCCACTGTCCTCGAGCCGCTTGACGCGGGCGAGGCACGGGCTGGCAGACAGGCCGACGCGATCGGCCAACTGGCTGTTGGTCATGCGCCCGCTCTTCTGGAGCTCGGCCAGAATATTGATGTCGATGCGATCCAGCTTGGGCATCTTCGACATCATCATTCCCCTTCTCGGCCCTAGATGTCTTCGTTGCGAAGGCAGGCCTGGTGCGCCTTCGCCAGGTCGGCCATCGAAGTGAAACGATAGTCGTACCTGGGCATATCGCCCGGATTCATCGTCGCGCCAAATCCCTCGTCGGCATGACGACGATAGATCCAGCAGCTGTCGATGCCGTATTTGTTCGCCGGCGCGTGGTCGTGGAACATGCTCTCGGCCGTGTGGAGCAGGTCCTTCTTCCCCAGTCCCAGGTCGCCAATACGATCAAGCATATAGTCAAAGTTGCGGTCGGATGGCTTGTAGGCACCAATGTCCTCGGCCGAATAGATCGCGTCGAATTCGACTTCCAGCCTGGCGTTGCTGAACGAGAAGGTGCGATTGTCGACGTTCGAGAGGATGATCAGCTTGTAGTATTTCTTGAGGTACTGGAGGGCACCTGCCGAGTCCGGAAACGCCGGCCAGTTGCGGACGGACAGGCCGTATTCGTCGCACTCGTCCCAGGTGACCGAGACGCCCCATTCCTCAGCCAGTCGCTTGTAAACGATCGGAAGCAGGTCGCGATACAGCCGCGTCGGGGTCTGGGCCTGCTGGGCCGATTCGTGCCGTGCGTGTGCCTCGAGGATCTGGTTGCGGGTCAGCGCCGGGGACACCCGGTCGGTCAGCCCCTTGAGGCCCTCGACCATGCCGGTCTCCCAGTCGATCAGGGTGCCGTAGCAGTCAAACGTCAGGGCCTTGTACTCATTCAACCGCATCGCGGATCTCCTTGATGTCCATTACGTCGTCGAGCGTCTTGCGGAAACGGCCGACGATCAGTTCGATTTCGTCCTCGGTGCAACACAGCGGCGGCGCGAACCCCACGATGCCGTCTGCGAAGGCCCGGAATATCAGCCCGTTGCGATAGCCTGCCTGGGACAGGTGTTCGCTCAGGCCCAGAGACGGAGCGGGCTTGGTCTTGAGCGCCTTGCTGGTCACCAACTCCACGCCTGCCAGCATCCCCCGCGAACGGATATCTCCGACGAGCGGATGGTCCGCCAGGGTCGCAAGCCGACGCTCGAACAGGGCACCGACCTTCTGGCCGTTGGCGACGATCCCTTCCTCTGTATAGAGGCGAAGAACCTCCAGCCCGACCGCCGCCGACACCGGATGGGCCGAATAGGTCAGGCCGTGACCGATGGGCAGGCCCGCCTTTGTCCCGTCGCGCATCGCTTCGTAGAAGCCGTCGGTCATCATCACCGCGCCCATGGGGCTGTATCCGGCGGTCAGGCCTTTGGCCATGGTCATCAGGTCGGGAACGACGCCTTCATGCTCGCAGCCGAACAAGGGCCCGGTGCGGCCGAACCCGGTGATGACCTCGTCGGCGACCATCAGGATACCCAGTTCGGTGCAGGCCTCGCGCATAGCCTTCAGCCAGCCCCTCGGCGGCACGATGACCCCGGCGGAACCCTGGATCGGCTCGCAGAAGAAGGCCGCGACCTTGTCGGCGCCGATCTCGGCGACCTTGTCGTGCAAGGACCTGACCGACGCGGTGATGATCGCGGCGTCGTCGACCTGGTGCTCGCTGCGGTACGGATAAGGTGCCGGGATGTGGTGCTGGAAGGCGAACGGCAGGTCGAAGTCGCGGTGAAAGTTAGCCAGGCCGGTCACCCCGGCCCCCGTGCTCGATGAGCCGTGGTAGCCCTTGTCCAGGGCGATCAGATGCTTCTTCTCCGGCCGACCGGTGACGTTGGAATGATAGCGGATGAACCGGATCGCGGAGTCGATTGCATCCGACCCGCCCAAGGTGAAGAAGACGTGGTTCAGATCGCCAGGAGCCAATTCGGCCAGACGCGCCGCCAGCCGGATCGCCGGTTCGCTGCCGAAGCTGAAATAGCCGGTGGCATAAGGAAGTCGGCCCATCTGCTCGGCCGCGACATCGACGATGCTCTGACGGCCATAGCCGACGTTCACGCACCAAAGGCCCGAGAAGGCGTCCAACAGGGTCCGCCCCTCGATGTCGGTCAGATAGACTCCCTGCCCTGACTGAAGCACCGTCACGCCACGACGCTCATGGTCCGACCAGGAGGTGACCGAATGGATCAGATGATCCCTGTCCAGCTCGATGAGAGAGTTCGCAACCATCACAAGTCCTTGACGCGATAGGGGTCAGCTTATCCGGGACGCTTCTCGTGCGAAGTCCGATTTCCCGGTTCTCGGCCGCAGGCGGGACCGTTTTCCGCCCTCCCTCAGCACAATCTGCCGCGCTGTCCGCGGGCCTTTGACGGATTCAGTTCAGGGCCGCGATGACTGCCCGGCCGCAGCCCTGCGTATCGGCCGTGCCGCCCAGATCACCGGTGCGCGTGGCCGGGTCTGCTAGCGAGGTCTCGATGGCCCGGACGATGGCGGCCGCGGCATCCATCTCTCCCAGGTGCTCCAGCATCATGGCGGCGCACCAGATCTGGCCGATCGGGTTGGCGATCCCCTTGCCGGCAATATCGGGGGCAGAGCCATGCACCGGCTCGAACACCGACGGAACCGATCGATCCGGGTTTATGTTGCCGCAGGGCGCGATTCCGATGGTGCCGGTACAGGCGGGGCCCAGGTCCGACAGAATGTCGCCGAACAGGTTAGACGCCACCACCGTATCGAACCGGTCGGGGTTCATCACGAACTGCGCCGTCAGGATGTCGATATGGTATTTGTCTGTCCGCACCTCGGGATAGTGACCGCCCATCGCCTCAACCCGCCCGTCCCACCAGGGCATGGTAATGGCGATCCCGTTGGACTTGGTCGCCGAGGTCAGGTGCTTCTTGGGGCGACTTTCCGCCAGGTCAAACGCGTATTTCAGAATGCGATCGGTGCCCACGCGGGTCATGACCGTCTCCTGGATCACGACCTCGCGGTCGGTGCCTGGAAAGGCCGTGCCGCCAATGGCCGAATATTCACCTTCGGTGTTCTCGCGCACGATCATCATGTCGATGTCGCCGGGCTTGCGCCCGACCAGCGGGCACGGCACGCCGGGCATCAGGCGGGCAGGCCGCAGGTTGACGTACAGGTCGTACTCGCGTCGGAACTGGATGAGGGAACCCCACAGCGAAATGTGGTCCGGCACCGTCTCGGGCCAGCCCACGGCGCCGAAGAAGATCGCATCGACATCGCCAATTCGCGCCTTCCAGTCGTCCGGCATCATCTGGCCGTGCTCGGCGTAGTAGTCGCAGTTGGCGAAGTCATGCCACTCCTGAACCACGCCGAAGCCGTAGAGGTTCGCCGCAGCCTCCAGCACGCGTACCCCCTCGGGCATGACCTCCTTGCCGATGCCGTCACCTGCGATAACCGCGATCCGATACGTCCTGCCTGCCATGTCTTTCCTCAAGCCAGATCGAGTTTCAGGCCGCCCCAGTGGAAGGCCTTGGTCTCGAGATATTCGTCGATGCCCTCACGACCGCCTTCGCGGCCCAGCCCGGACTGTTTGACGCCGCCGAACGGCGACATTTCCATCGCCACCGAGCCCGTGTTCAGCGCCACCATGCCGAACTCCAGCCGTTCGGCCACGCGCCAGGCCCGGTGCAGGTCATCGGTATAGAAATAGCTGGCCAGACCGAAGGGCGTCGCGTTCGCCATCTCCAGCGCCTCGGCCTCATGCCTGAACCGGAAAACCGGCGCGACCGGGCCGAAAGTCTCCTCCTCAGCCAGAAGCATATCGGTCGTGGCTCCGACAAGAAGCATCGGCCGGGCAAAGCGCTCGGGGTCGGCGACCATGTTCGGAGCGGCCGCGACCACGGCACCGCGTGTCAGGGCGTCATCGACGTGGCCCGCGACCTTGGAGATGGCCGCAGCGTTGATCAGGGGGCCGATGGTGACGCCGGGCTCGAAGCCGTCTCCGACCTTCAGGCCCTGGACGGCGCGGGCGAGCGCGCCGACGAAGCGGTCGTGAATGCCATCCTGGACCAGAACCCGGTTGGCGCACACACAGGTCTGTCCGGCATTCCTGAACTTGCTCAGCATCAGCCCGGCGACGGCCAGATCGACATCTGCGTCATCGAACACGATGAAGGGTGCATTGCCGCCCAGCTCCAGGCTGACCCTCTTGATGGTCTCGGCCGACTGACGCATCAGGAGTGCGCCGATCCGGGTCGATCCTGTGAACGACAGCTTGCGGACCAGCGGGTTGGAGGTCAGCTCGCCGCCGATCCCTTGCGGCAACCCGGTGACGACACTCAGAACTCCGGGCGGGACCCCGGCCCGCTCGGCCAGCAACGCCAGCGCCAATGCCGTGAAGGGTGTCGACTCCGACGGTTTGACCACCATGGGACATCCCGCTGCGAGGGCCGCTGCAGCCTTTCTCGTGATCATGGCGGCGGGGAAATTCCACGGCGTGATCGCGGCGCTGACACCGACAGGCTCCCGCGTCGCCAGGATGCGACGGTCGGCGGTGGGGGCCGGGATATCATGGCCTGAGACGCGGCGGCCTTCTTCGGCGAACCACTTCACGAAGGTCGCGGCATAGCGGACTTCGCCGATGGCCTCGGCCAGGGGCTTACCCTGTTCTGCCGTCATGATCCGCCCCAGATCGGTGACATTGTCCAGGATCAGGGCGTGCCAGCGTTCGAGAATTTCGGCACGGTCTCCAGCCGTCTTGCGACGCCAACCCGTAAACGCCGCGGCGGCCGCCTCGATGGCCTCGCGCGTTTCGACAGCGCCGCAGGACGGTACCGTACCGACGATCGCACCCGTCGATGGATTGATGACCGTCAGGGCTTCTCCGCTCTCCGCCTCACTCCATCTGCCGCCGATCAGCGCGCGCTGAATCAGCAATGTGGGATCCGAAAGTCCAGAAACGCCCGTTGTCAAAACCGTCTCTCCTCGCTGAGATCAGGCTAGGGGCGGCCGAGGTCCCTGCGCCACCGCAAAGGCCGATGCGTCGCAGACGATTCACGCGAAATGACAGGCCTCGGCGCGATAAAATGCTTCTTCCACGCCGCCTCCATTCGCGCCGCCGAATACGCGCGCCATCCAGCGGGCACTGACGCGGCATATCCACTGCCGATCGGCACGAGAATGGTGCCCTTTGCCGCGCGTCCCGTGGAAGGCTGACCTTCGCAACCGGGCAATCTTCGCCCGCTTTCAACCAAGGACAGTTCAGACATGACTCAGTTCCCCCTTCGTCGTTGCGCGGCGATCCTCGTTTCGGCGATAGCGATCTCCCTGCCCGCGATGGCTCTGGCCCAGACGGCGACGCCTGCTGCCCCAGCCCCTCCCGCCGTCCGCAGCGATGCCCGCGAACAGGTGCCTGCCGCTCTGCTCGGCATCTGGAAAGCCGACATCGCCGCGTCGACCTACGCCTCCACACCCCCGCGCGAGGCCTTGCGCGTGTTCCAGTACACGGCCGACGGCAAGGTGCTGGTGATGTTCCTGACCGTCGCGGCCAACGGCTCGGTATCCAACGGCCACTGGTCGGCCCAGGTCGATGGGGGCGACGCGCTGGAATATCATTCGAGCTATGGCTCTACGCCCTACAATATTGTCACCCTGACGAAGGTTGACGCCCGGAACTTCAATCTCGCGGTGTCGCGACACGGTGTCGTCAGCATCACCGGATCCTACCTGCTGTCCGAGGACGGCCAGACGCTGACCTACAAATACCAGGCAGTAGGCCGGGAAACGACGATCCTCTATCGCCGCTGGATGGGTTAGGCCGTATTTCGGGCACCCGCTTCGACGCCCCGTCTCGGATCAAGAGCGGGGCGTTTCCATACGGGCGTCGGCACACAGCACAATCCTTTGCCACGGCCCGATCCCACACTTCATTCATTCGGCCTGATCACTCCATTCGGCACCATGACATCCTCCCGGACGGTTAGGCTTTCCACCTTGAACAGAGGGATGCCGACATGAAGGTTGTAGTTCTGGGTGCCGGCGTCATCGGGGTGACCACGGCCTACTACCTTGCTCGCGCCGGCCACGATGTGACCGTCGTCGATCGCCGCCCCGGCCCGGCGCTGGAAACCAGCTTCGCCAATGCCGGAGAAATTTCACCCGGCTACGCCTCGCCCTGGGCGGCGCCCTCTATCCCGCTCAAGGCGCTCAAGTGGCTGGCGATGAAGCATCCGCCCCTCATCATCCGGCCGGCTATCGATGTGGCGATGATCCGCTGGACCCTGGCCATGCTCAGGAACTGCACCTCGGCGCGGTACGGTCTCAACAAGGCCCGCATGGTGCGGCTGGCCGAATACAGCCGCTTTCAGTTGATCGCGCTACGGGCGGAAACGGGCATCACCTATGACGACCGTACCCATGGCACGCTGCAACTCTTCCGCTCCGGGAAGCAGATGGCGGGCGTAGCCAAGGACATCAAAGTCCTGAACGCGGCCGGGGTGCCGTGCGAACTCCTCGACCCCGCCGGCTGCATCGCTGCCGAACCGGGCCTCGCCTTCACCGGTGCCCGGATCGCGGGCGGGCTTCGACTGCCGAATGACGAGACCGGCGACTGCCACCTGTTCACCGACCGTCTGTCTGTCATGGCCACCGCCCTGGGTGCGGATTTTCGCTACAACACCATCGTGCATAGCCTGGCCTTCGACGGGCGTCTGGTTACCGCCGTCAACACCTCGACCGATCCGATCACGGCCGATGCCTATGTCGTGGCCATGGGCAGTTATTCACCGAAACTGGTCGCCCCCCTTGGCCTGCGCCTGCCGATCTACCCCGTGAAGGGCTACTCGATCACCGCCCCGATCAAGGAAGAGGATCGCGCCCCGGTCTCCACCATCATGGACGAAACCTACAAGGTGGCGATCACCCGTCTGGGCAACCGCATCCGGGTCGGGGGCATGGCCGAACTGGCGGGTTTCAACCACGACCTGCCCCTCGCCCGCCGCGCGACACTGGAACACTCTGTCGGCACGGTCTTTCCCGGCGCGGGCGATCTTGAGGCGGCAAGCTTCTGGACCGGCCTTCGCCCCATGACGCCCGACAGCACGCCCATCGTCGGGGCCAGCCCCGTCTCGAATCTGTTCCTAAACACTGGACACGGCACACTGGGCTGGACGATGGCCGGTGGCTCGGGTCAGATCATGGCCGATCTGATCTCAGGGCGAGGCCCGGCCATCGACATTCACGACCTGGGCCTTGCGCGCTATGGCTGACTTCGGCGTCTTCCAAGCAAGTTCGCACTCCCCGTAATTCCATGCGGACGGGTATCAATACCCTGAGGTGGTTGAGCCGCGATGCCTCGGACAAGATCCGGTCGCCGAGCTGAAGCCTGGCGTCCACCGTCCTCGCGTCTCCCAGTTCCGCGTTAAGACTACGGAGGGCGCTGTCAGGGAAACTTCTCGAAGTCAAAAGCCCCCTACCCCGCCGCCATTCAGGCGAACGCTATCGCCCATGCGGAGTCCGTATCGGCGCGGAGGCGGCGAAGGGTCGGTCTGCTGATCAAATGGCGCTGAGGGCTCTGTCAGGCCAAACTGATCTTCCCCCGCAAAAGTGGACGGGGTTAAGCCGCTCTGCGTTCGGCCTCGGCGGGGCTGATGTAGCCCAGTGACGAGTGCAGGCGGCGGGGA
>NZ_JBIIAY010000147.1:0-6723 GCF_044239655.1 Brevundimonas sp. | reverse complement strand
CGAACCGTCAGCGGCAAGGTGCCGTTGCGGCTCGAGCCCGACCTGCACAGACGAGCCGCCGCGCGCGCCCAGGCTGAAGGGCTCAGCCTGAACCAGTGGATCGCGCGACGGATCGAGACTGCGGCCTGATCCTCAATAGGCGGCGGTGAACCGGCGTCGGCTGTAGCGGTGCTGTTCGACCTCGTCGGCCATGGCGATGGCGTAGTCGGAAAAGCCGATGTGGCTCTCGCCCTTGTCGTCCACGACCAGCTGATCGGTGCCCAGCCGGAAGTGGCCGAGACGGGGCGTTTCCTCGATGACGGCGGCCGGCGAGAAGAAGGTCCAGTCGATCTCGGTCTCGGTCCTCAGCGCATCCAGGAAGGTGATGCCGCCCTGGGCGAACACCTTCCATTCCTCCGGGAACTCGGGGGTGTCGATCAGGCGGACGCCGGGCGCGACCTCCAGGCTGGCGGCACCGCCGGTGACCAGCAGACGTGGCACGCCGGCGGACTTCAGCGCCGACAGCAGGCTGGCGGCAGGAATGTCGAAATGCAGCGCGCTGACGACCACGTCCGAGCCCTTGATCAAGGCGGCGAGCGCGGCGGGATCGGAGGCGTCGCCCCGAACGACAGTCACGCCTGCAGCGGTCGGAATGGCCTCGGGCTTGCGGGCGATGGCCGTGACGGCGTGACCGCGCGCGGCGAGTTCCGTGGTGATTTCCGATCCGGCGCGACCGCTCGCGCCGAGGACTGCGATCTTCATGGGAGGGTTCCTATGGTGGTTTCCAATGGTGACCAGGTGCGATATGGAAATCAGTTATGCAAGAAGGCACCGAAACCTCATCTGGTCACCTGAAGGAAACCTGGCCCGCGCCGGGCGAGCCGGGCTGGCGTGGTGACGTCTATGCCCAGAACTGTCCGACGCGGCTGTTGCTGGACCGGATCGCGGACAAATGGACGGTCCTGCTGCTGACCACGCTGCAGGCCCGCCCCATGCGCTTCAACGCCCTGAAACGGCGCGTCGAGGGTGTGTCGCAGAAGATGCTGAGCCAGACCCTGCGCCAGATGGAGCGGGACGGACTGGTGACGCGTACGGTCGAGGCCGCCGTTCCGGTATCGGTCACCTATGCCGTGACGCCGCTGGGGGCGACGCTGGTCGAGGCGCTCCAGCCCATGATCGACTGGGCCGAGGCGCGGATGCCGGCGGTCGCGACGGCCCAGGCCGCATTCGATCGGCGCCAATCGGCCGTCTGAGCCTTGGCGAGCGGGGCGCGGAAGGTGCATGATCATCCGCAGACGGAGCGTTCGCTCTGCGTGAGCGCCTTTCGATGTTTCTAGCCTCCCCTGCAGCCTTTAGATGACCGACGCCGGGGCACCGCGCTCGGGCCGGTCGGAGACGCGCCAGGTCGCTGCCCTGCCCTGGAGGGCCGGCGCGCGTGATGTCGAGTTCCTGATGATCACCTCGCGCGAGACGCGGCGCTGGGTCATTCCCAAGGGCGGGCGAATGGCCGGAAAGACCGACCCCGAGGCCGCCGCCGTCGAAGCGATGGAGGAGGCCGGCGTTCAGGGAATGATCGCCGCCGCAGCCGTCGGTGCCTTTCGCTATGCCAAACGGCTGAAGAACGGCCAGGACCGGTTGTGCGTCGTTGCCGTCTATCCGCTGAAGGTACTGATCCAGCTTGGGGTCTGGCCCGAATCCACCGAGCGCGAGCGGCGCTGGATGACCCGCGACGAGGCCGCCGCCTCTGTCCACGAACCCGATCTGGCCCGACTGATCGTCGCCTTCCAGCCCCCGGCTGACTGAAGCGGAGTCTCAGCCGCCGGTCATGAACCTGCGCTGGGCCTGCATCATCGCCGTGATCATCGCCTTCTCGCCCTCGGCCAGGAAGGGGTTCCAGATGTCGAAGATCAGGATGACCCGCAGCTGATCGGCGTCGTTCCAGGCCTCGTGCTCGATGGTGTCGTCGAACACCCAGGCCTGGCCGATCTTCCAGTCGCGCGTCGTATTGCCGACCCGGAACCGCGCCGGCCCCGGCAGGATCAGCGGCAGATGGCACAGCAGCCGGACGTTCGCCGACCCCGTATGCGGCGGGATGTGGGTATGGGGTTGCAGGGCCGAGAACACCGCCGTGGGCGCAAAGCCCGGCTGGTCCGCCATCGGCAGACTGTCCAGCAGGGCCGCCGTGCCCGGGCACCGATCACAGACCGCCTGCTGACGTTCGCCGTCCTTGTACAGGAACAGCGACGACCACTTGTCCGAATGGTTCAGTTCCCCCCACTGGTTGACCGGAACCTCGGGCGGATAGGCGATATAGGGGGCGAACCCCTCCATCCCCCCCGCGATCAGCGCCTCCAGCTCACCCTGAATCATCGGCGTCGCCGCCTCCAACGTCTCCAGCCAGGGGAACAGCGCCCGATCGTAGAAGGGAATGGCCGGCAGGCGCGGATAGTTGAGCAGCAGCGGCTCCTGCTTCGGTGCCGGTTTCAGTCCCGCATAGATCTCCAGTCCCTCGTCGAACCTCTCTAGGATCGCGGGGTCGACGCTCGCCCTCAAGGCCTCGACCTCGGCCCGCATATGGTCCCGCAGGCTTTCGGCCTCGCGCTGGATCAGGGTCGAGGCATAGTCGATCTGGGCCAGCAGGGCAGGGGGGCATCGATCGCGCGGCGGGGCGATCTTCAGGGCATTCCGATAGACGGGAATGGCCGCCCGGCTCTGGCCGATCTTTTCCAGCAACGCCCCCTTGGCCAGCAGGGCGATGAAGTCATAGGGCTGGATCGCCAGGGCGCGGTCGATCTGCACCAGCGACCCGTGGAAATCCCCCTGCAGCCGCATCGCCACCGACCGGTTCAGGATCCCGTTGTGGGTCACGCCGTAAGCATCGGCCTGATCGATCAGTTGAAGCGCACCGGCCGCGTCCAGACGCGCCAGAGCCTCGCCCGCGCGCCGCAGCAACGCCGATTGTCCGGATGTCGGATCGACCATGAGAAGCGGGCGTCCCCCGACGCGGCCGTGCAGTGATTACGGTTCTGTAATCCACAAGCTTCGCCGCTACGTCAATCGGAGTTCGGCCAGTTCGGAATCCATAGCGGCCCAAGACTGGATCCGACCGTGACCATGGGTCTCGAAACCGACCCGGAAGGGCATGGCAGGGCCGGGCAACGACCGACCTTCACAAAGTCCGGACGGGCAATATGTCCGGTCAGTCCGAGGCTGAGATTCTCGCAAGCAGTGCATTCACGAAATCGATTGCAGCGTCAGGGCCGAACACGCCCGCAACGCTAGGCTGAAACCTGCCGGAAATCGTGCAACCATCTCAAGTAAAAGAGAAATCTGGCGTGCCGAAAAACGATGTTCTTGATTTTTTAACCGTCGTCGACGCTTTTCCTTCCAAGGGGAGACTTCAACACATGGCAATTCGAATTTCATGGGCCCTGCGGCTCTTTGCGGTGGCATTGTTGCTCGCCTTCACGCTCGCGACGGGGACGGCGGTCTTCTCGCTTCTGGAGTTGCGGGTCGGCGGTCCGCTGTCCCAGCAACAGGCCGAGGCCAATGTGCTGCTCGCGGACATTCTGCCGCCGCCCCTCTATCTCGTTGAGTCGCTGCTGGTCGCCCACCGCGGTGCGGAGGAGCCAGACAAGGCCGATCAACTGGCCAGAGCGCTGAAACAGCTTCGCACAGACTACGAGGCGCGCGATGCCTTCTGGCGGACGACCGAGCTTTCGTCTGAAATCCGCGCCGATCTGGATCGCTCGGATGTCGAGGTGAAGAAGTTCTGGGGCATTGTCGATCAACAATACCTGCCAGCGCTCGCCGCCGGTGACGCTGCCGGGATTCATGCCGCGATCGCCGCCCTCACCGAGGTCTACGGTGCCCATCGTCTGATCATCGATGACCTGTCACGCCAGGCCACAGAATCCGCCGAAAGCGTCGTCGCAGTCGCCGACCGCTCGACACAGATTATCTTCGCGCTCGTCGCCGCAGCATCGCTGTTCATGCTCGCGGTCGTCATTGGTGGCCTGTTGATGCTTCGGGCCAAGGTCGTGACGCCGATCATCAGAATGACGTCCTACATGGGTCAGCTGGCTGACGGCGACTATGAGAAGGATGTGCCGCATCAGGGTCGCCGGGACGAGATCGGCGATATGGCCCGCTCCGTCGGGGTGTTCCGTGAAGCGGTTCTGGAACGCCGCGCCGCCCGTTTGCTGCAGCAGGAGAGTGATGCCCGCAATCTGTCGGAAACCGAGCGCCGCGCCGCAGAGATCGCTGCTGAAGCCGATAGTCGCGATCGCGTCGTGGCCGCTCTGGACGCGGGTCTGAAAGGTCTGGCTTCCGGCGATCTCAGCCATCGTATTGAGGTCAGCTTTCCCCCCGAGTTCGAGAAGCTTCGCCTCAACTTCAACAACTCCCTTCGTGCCCTTGAGGAAACCCTGTCCCTCGTGATCGAAGGTGCCAGTGCCGTGGAGGGCGGCGCGCACGAGATTTCGTCCGCCGCCGACGACCTGTCGCGCCGGACGGAGCGCCAGGCCGCCGGCCTGGAGCAGACGGCAGCCGCTCTGGACGAGGTCACCGCGACGATGCGCCAGACCGCGACTAACGCCGCTGATACCCAGGTCGCAGTTTCCCAGGGCAGGCAGACCGTGGACTCCACCAGTCTCGCGGCAAGTCAGGCGGTGGACGCCATGAAGCGGATCGACAACTCGTCACGCGAGATCGGCCAGATCATCGGTGTCATCGACGAAATCGCCTTCCAGACCAACCTTCTGGCCCTGAACGCGGGTGTCGAGGCTGCGCGGGCGGGTGAGGCGGGGCGCGGCTTCGCCGTGGTGGCGCAGGAAGTCCGGGCCCTCGCTCAACGGTCCGCAGAAGCGGCCAGGGAGATCAAGGCGCTGGTCGCTGAGTCATCCGACAGCGTCAAGAGCGGTGTCGGTCTCGTCGCCAAAGTGGGTGAAGCCCTGTCGGACGTCGTCGCACAGTTCGCCCAGATCGATGGGCTGGTCCAGGCGATGGCCCAGGCTTCGAAAGAGCAGGCTACGGGTCTCAGCGAGATCAACAACGCCATCAACGAGATGGACCAGGTCACCCAGCAGAATGCGGCCATGGTCGAACAGACGACTGCGGCAAGCCACAATCTCACGCGCGAGTCGCTGAACCTGGGCACCCTCATGAAGCGCTTCCAGATCGGCGGCGCAGGCAACGAAGCTGTTCGCGGTTCCAATCCGGTTCACGCGGCTCTGAAACGTATCGAGCAAGGCGTGAAACCTGGAGCCCCCCGCCCGACCCGTCCTCAGCTCGTGCTGGCCGGCAACACGGCTTCCAGGGTCGAGCCGTGGGAAGAGTTCTAGGTCTCACGGACCAGGCTTTCGGGCCCCCACTGCGGATCGAGTGCGTCATTGCCACCGCGCGGCTGAGCGAGCGCCCGGTATGGAGCCGTGCCCCGTTGCTTTCTGGTCCACAGCGTGTATAGAGCGCGCCTTCCCGCCAAGGCTTCGGTCTCGGCGGACCTGTCCGAGAACTTCGGGGTCTGGGGGTCACCCAGGCCGTAAATGTCAGAGAGCCCTCTGACGCCGTGGGGAGATGGGGAAGCGAACCACAGCTGGTCGGCCCGCACGTCGGGATGACAGCCTCAGTCGCATCCTTCGGACATCGCTACCCGGCCCAGCGATCCGCATCCGTGCGGCGCGCGACAGCCACGACGTCGTTCGGGAATAAGCCCGGGCGGCAACCCAAGACTGGAGACCGCAATGGACCGCGCACAAAAGGCCGAGTCGATCGAGACGCTGAAAGGCGTCTTCAACGACGCCGGCGCCGTGGTCGTGACCCACAACCTGGGTCTGACCGTTGCGGAAATGGAAGACCTGCGTGGCCGGCTGCGTACCGCCGGTGGCGCATTCAAGGTGGTCAAGAACCGCCTGGCGCTGAAGGCCCTCGAGGTCGAGGAAGGCTCTGCCTACCACGGCCTGTTCAAGGGTCCGGTGGGTATCGCCTACGCCCCCGATCCCGCGACCGCCGCCAAGGTGTCGACCGAATTCGCCAAGGGTAACGATCGTTTCGTTATCGTCGGCGGCTTCATGGGCCAGACCGTCGTCGATCCCAAGGGCGTCGAGACCCTCTCGAAACTGCCCTCGCTCGACGAGATCCGCGCCTCGCTGCTCGGCCTGCTCAACGCCCCGGCGACCAAGATCGCCGCCGTCGTTCAAGCGCCCGCCGCCCAGCTGGCCCGCGTGTTCAACGCCTATGCCACCAAGGAAGCCGCGTAAGCGGCGTCCGACCTTCCATCTCTGCACACATCCAAACCAACCCCATCCTCCGAAGGAAATACTGAAATGGCCGACCTGTCCAAGATCGTCGAAGACCTGTCCTCGCTGACCGTCCTCGAAGCCGCCGAACTGTCCAAGCTGCTGGAAGAAAAGTGGGGCGTCAGCGCCGCTGCTCCGGTCGCCATGATGGCCGCTGCCGGTGGCGGCGCCGCCGCTCCGGCTGAAGCCGCCGAAGAGCAAACCGAGTTCACCGTCATGCTCGTCGACGGTGGCGACAAGAAGATCAACGTGATCAAGGAAGTCCGTGGCGTGCGCTCGGACCTGGGCCTGAAGGAAGCCAAGGACCTGGTCGAAGCCGCTCCGACCCCCGTCGTCGAGAACGTCTCCAAGCAAGTCGCCGAAGAAGTGAAGAAGAAGCTGGAAGAAGCCGGCGCCAAGATCGAAATCAAGTAAGATCCGACCGCGGCCTTCGGGCCGAAAGCGAAAC
>NZ_JBIIAY010000041.1:0-24483 GCF_044239655.1 Brevundimonas sp. | reverse complement strand
GACCAGCCGTTCCTTGTCGCGGCGGACCTGGTCGCCGACGGTGTTGTCGACGTCGAGCGAGGCGTAGCGGACCCAGCCCTCGACCCCCAGCTTGTCCTTCACGGCCGCCATCGGCGTCTGCCAGCGGTAGAAGGACAGCCAGGACACGGCCAGGGTCAGGACCGCGCCCAGCCCCTGAAGCGCCCGGTATCCGATCTCGTCGGTGCCCGGCACCGGCCAGAAGCCCAGCACCAGCAGGCCGACGATCATGACCAGAACGGTCGAGAAGCCGCCGAACCAGCCCATCCAGTAGCGTTCGCGCCGGGTGCGCCACAGCTCCATCTGGGTGAATTTCTCCAGGTATTCCATCCGCGCGCCGATCCACATGGTCAGCCGGGTCAGGAACAGGGCGCGCTGGCCCCAGCCCTTGCCGTCCTGGGCGAACTGGGTCTCGGCCTGATCGGCCATGGCGCGGGCGTTTGTGAACAGGTTCTGGAGCTCGCGCGTCCGCTGGACCACCTCGCGCGACAGTTCGTACGAGTCGTTCTCGAGCCTGAACCGGTACTGGATGAACAGGATGCTCGACAGGCCGAAGAACAAGCCGACCACGATCAGCATGGCCAGCGCCGCCAGACCCAGTCCCCCGGCCTGCGATCCGGTCCACTGTTCGAAGAAGGGGGGCCCCAGGATGGCCAGCATCACGAACCCCAGGATGGTCAGCCCCTGGGTCAGCCGCTTGACGGCCACATGGACCCGCAGGGCGTTGAACACCCGGCGGCCATAGCCATAGATCCGGCCGCGCATGTCGGCCTCGACCGGGAACCTCTCCTCGATCTGGCGACGGAACAGGACGTGGAAACGGTCGGGCTTTCTCTCGTTTTCCCAGAAGGGAAAGATGTCGAGCGGCTGATTGAAATACTCGTCGATGTTCCTCGAGATCACCTTGATGGCGACGGGATCGAGGGTGAAATAGTCGCTTTCCTGAATGGGTCTCAGGATGCCGTCATCCGACACGGTCGGGCGCGGCGTCGGCGCGGGCGTGGCGGGCGGCGGGGTGCGCTGGCTGGGAATGTCGAGCGGGGCGGCCTGCACTCCCGTGCCGTGATAGGCCGTCGACTGCGACGCCGGGATCGGCTGGACCCCGGTCGGCAGTTCGCTGGACCCCGGCAGGGGGGCAGGCGGCGAATGCGAGGGATCGTCGTGCGACATGGCGGTGGTCGGCCCTTGAAGTTCAGCCCCAGCCTAGCAGAACGCCCCCTGGGGCCGGGCGACGTTCCCTTGTGGCGCGAAGCGGCGCCGCAGGTTCAGGTATCGCCGTTAACCGTAAGCCGGGGCAAGTGACGTTTCGTTCAGACGGCCGGCCCGACACCCGGCCAGCAAAAAGGCCGCCCGTTGCGGGGCGGCCTTTTCAGATCCTGGGTCGCGAAACCCGTGCTTAGGAGCGGTTGCCACCACCGGCGGCACCGGGACCCGGCACGCGGGGCTTCGGAGGCGGCAGCAGGCCTTCGCGCTGCATGCGCTTGCGGGCCAGCTTGCGGGCGCGACGAACGGCCTCTGCCTTCTGGCGGGCGCGCTTTTCCGAGGGCTTCTCGTAATGCACGTGGCGCTTCATTTCACGGAAGCTGCCTTCGCGTTGCATCTTCTTCTTGAGGGCTTTCAGCGCTTGATCGACGTTATTATCGCGAACGAAAATCTGTACCAGGTTGAACTCTCCTTTGGCCGCCCGCCGCGTCCTGTGAGGGAGACGGGCAGACAAATAAAATCTCACCTCGCGGGCGACAGCCCGGCGAGCGAAGGCGGGCCAATACACCAGTGGTCGCGTGGTGTCCATATCGAGAGCGGCCAATCTGCGCGTGATGTCGCAAGGCGGCCGCCGGGCTCGCAACGCCCGGCCGGTGGGCCTATTCTATGGCCATGACCACCGCCGCCCACATCCCGAACACGCCCAGCCAGGGTGACTGGGCCGACCGGATGGAACAGGCCGTGCTGGATGCCGCCCTGCCGCTGGCCCCGCGCCTGGGCTGGAACGGGCGGCTGGTCCGGGCCGCGTGCAAGGCCAACGGCCTGTCGGAGGGTGATCAGGAGCTGCTGATGCCCAACGGCGCGCGCGACCTGGCGGCCCTGCTGTGGCGACGCCATGACGCGGCGGCGATGCAGGCCCTGGCCGAGGTCGATCCGACGACGCTCAAGATCCGCGAGCGAATCGCCCGTGCCGTCTCGGTCCGCTTGGACGCCGCAGCGGCGGACGGGGAAGCGGAAAAGCGCGCCGCCGGCTTCATGGCCCTGCCGACCAACGCCGATCTGGCGCTGAGCCTGACCTGGGACACGGCGGACGGGCTTTGGCGCTGGGCCGGGGACACGGCGACCGACTGGAACCACGATTCGAAGCGGGTGATCCTGTCGGGCATCCTGATCCCGGCCATGACGATGCGCCTGTTCGACGGCCCGGAGCGCGCCGAGGCCTTCGTCGCCGCGCGGATCGAGAACGTCATGACCTTCGAGAAATGGAAGGCCGGCAAGGATTTCGAGGCCCCGCTGCGCCGGGTGACGGATGTGCTGAGCCGGTTGCGGTACCGCTGAGGACCTAAGGTCTCGCAGCCTCGGCGGCGGCAGCCGCATCAGACCGGTTGTCTCTGAGGGCTGCATCCTTGCCGATCTGATAGCCGATGGCGGAAAAGCCGATCGCGACAGCGCCCACTGCGGATATTGCCACGCCCAGTTTGGCCCCGGGGCGGCTTCTGAATTTGGGCGTCGACAGCAAGACGGCGATGGCGACCAGCAGCAGAACAGGAGCAAGGAACGACAGCGTCATGCCCCCATCATGACAGGCTTTGGCGTATGCTCAAGCTTCGGCCGTCATGCCAAAGGGCCGACCCTGTTCACGTGGGCCATCTTCCGCCCCGGCCGGGCTTCCGCCTTGCCGTACAGATGCAGGTGGGCGTCGGGCTCGGCGGCCAGCCCCGCCCACTGATCGACCTCGTCGCCCAGCAGATTGGTCATCTCGACGCGGGCGTGGGCCTCGGTGGGGCCGAGCGGCCAGCCGGCGATGGCGCGGATATGCTGCTCGAACTGGTCGCAGACGCAGCCGTCCTGGGTCCAGTGGCCGGTGTTGTGGACGCGCGGCGCGATCTCGTTGACCAGCAACCGGCCCTCGCCGAGGTCAAACAGCTCGATTCCCATCACCCCGACATAGTCGAGGCCGTCGAGGATGTCCGTGGCGATCTCACGTGCGCGGGCGTCGGTCACCGCCTCGACGGCGGCGGGTGCCGTGGTGACCTGCAGGACACCGCCCGAATGCTCGTTCTCTCCCAGGGGATAGACCGCGACCGATCCGTCATGGCCGCGCGCGGCGATGATCGACAGTTCGCGGGTAAAGGCGGCGCGGGCCTCCAGGATGGCGGGGCGACCGCCGATGGCGGCAAACGCCTCGGCTGCTTCGTCGACGGAGGCGACCCAGGCCTGGCCCTTGCCGTCATAGCCGTCGCGACGGGTCTTGAGCAGGGCAGGGATGCCGAGCGTCTCAAGCCCTGCGATCAGGTCGTCCAGCGTATCCACGGCCACGAACTCGACGGTGGCGGCACCGACGGCATTGAGGAAGGTCTTCTCGTCCACCCGATCCTGCGCCACGGCCAGGGCCGTCGGGCCGGGCGCGACCAGGGCGCCGCCCTCGGCCAGTTGTTCGATGGAGGCGGCGGGGACGTTCTCGAACTCGAAGGTCACCACGTCGCAAGCGCGGCCCATGATGGTGAGTGCCGCCGGGTCGTCATAGGCGGCGACGAACTGGCCGCGCGACACGCGGGCGGCCGGGCAGTTTTCCTCGGGGTCCAGGATCAGGACGTCGAAGCCCAGTCGCGAGGCCGCCTGGGACAGCATCCGGCCCAGCTGGCCGCCGCCCATGATGCCGATGGTCGAGCCGGGGGGGAGGGGCAACATCAACTCGGTCAATCAGTCCTCGACCGTCTCGGCGACCGCGTCGGTCTGGGCGGTGCGGTAGGCGGTGAGCCGCTGGGCCAGCCCGTCGTCCGACAGGGCCAGGATCTGCGCCGCCAGGATGCCGGCGTTCTTTGCCCCCGCCTCGCCTATGGCCAGGGTCGCGACCGGAACGCCGCCGGGCATCTGGACGATCGACAGCAGCGAATCCATGCCCTTCAGCGCCTTTGATTCCACCGGCACGCCCAGCACGGGCAGGTCGGTCATGGACGCAGCCATGCCCGGCAGATGAGCGGCGCCCCCGGCACCGGCGATGACGATCTTGATCCCGGCGGCCTTGGCACCCGTCGCGAAGTCATAGAGACGCTTCGGCGTGCGGTGGGCCGATACCACCTTGGCTTCCCAGGCCACACCCAGGGCATCCAGCGCATCGGCCGCGTGTTTCATCGTCGGCCAGTCGGACCGACTGCCCATGATGATGGCCACCGGCGGGGTCGAAATCGCCATAACGCTCAGGTTCTCGCGCGCGTGAAGGCGGCCGGTTACAGCACCCGCGTTGCGCCCGCAACCGAGGCCTCTAGGATAGTTCGACGCGTACTCGGGTGAGTCGCGGATTCTGCGGAGTTTCGCCGACCGTGACCGATACGGCCGCTGCCGATCTGAAGGCCGAAATCGAGCGTCTGCGCGCCGAGGTCGAGGCCCTGCGCCTGCGGGCCGAGGCCGCCGAGGCGGCGGCGGATCACGACGTCCTGACCCCGGCCCTGAACCGGCGCGGCTTCGTCGCCGCCATGCAGCAGACCATGGCCTATTGCATCCGCTACGATGCCCCGGCGGTGCTGCTGTATCTCGACCTCGACGGCTTCAAGGGGGTCAACGACCGGCTGGGTCACGCGGCGGGGGATGCCGCCCTGATCCATGTCGCCGAGTTGTTGATGGAGAATGTGCGCGCCTCGGACGCCGTCGGCCGGCTGGGCGGAGACGAGTTCGCCCTGTTGATGCTGAATGCCGGCATCGAGGAGGGTCGCGAGAAGGCCAAACGGCTGGCCGCGACCCTGGACACCGAGGGCTTCGACTGGAACGGAGAAAAGGCGGAACTGGGCGGCTCGTTCGGCGTCCGCGCCTGGGCCAATCAGGACGACCCCGAAATCTGGCTGGCCGAGGCCGATGCGGCGATGTGGGTCCGGAAGCGGTCGCGCTGACGTGCAGTGAGCAAGGGGTGCTAGTGCTAGTGAGGGAACGGGAACTGCATCCTCTGCTGCCGCTCACTAGCCCTAGCACTTTTCACCCCAACCACGCCCGCTGCCGGACCATCGCAGCACGATCGTGCGTGATTTGACGTTACCCCTCGCGACGACCAGCTTGACCATCGTTCCCCAAGGAGTTTCCAGCCCCATGTCGATCGTCGACGCCCCCACCTTGAGCAAGCCGACCGCCTCGACCCTGTCGCTGATCGGCAAGACCCCGATGATCGAGGTGACCCGCATCGACACCGGCAAATGCCGCCTGTTCCTCAAGCTTGAGGCCCAGAATCCCGGCGGCTCGATCAAGGATCGCATCGCGGTCGAGATGATCGAGGCGGCCGAGCGGGAGGGCTGGCTCAAGCCCGGCGGCACCATCGTCGAGGCGACCGCCGGCAACACCGGCCTGGCCCTCACGCTTGTCGGCCAGAACAAGGGCTACAAGGTTCTGCTGGTCATCCCCGACAAGATGTCCAAGGAGAAGATCCAGCACCTGCGGGCCATGGGTGCCGACGTGCGCCTGACCCGCTCGGACGTGCCCCACGGCCATCCTGATTACTATACCGACATGGCCGAGCGGCTGGCCCAACAGATCCCGGGCGGCTATTTCGTCAACCAGTTCGCGAATGACGCCAACGCCCTGGCGCATGTGAAGACGACCGGTCCAGAGATCTGGGAACAGATGGATCACGACGTCGACGCCTTCGTCGCGGGGATCGGCTCTGGCGGGACGATCACGGGCATCGGGCGGTTCCTGAAGAGTGTGGGCTCGACCGCCGAGATCATCCTGGCCGACCCGGTCGGATCGACCCTGGCCGGCATCGTCAACGAGGGCGTTCCGGGACCGGAGGGCAGCTATACCGTCGAGGGCATCGGTCAGAATTTCGTGCCTGACACCGCCGACATGAGCCTGATCGACCGGGCCTATTCGATCCCCGACGCCGAGGCGATCGCCACGGTGCGTGAGCTGCTGCTGAAGGAAGGCATACTGGCCGGCTCGTCCTCGGGCACCCTGATCGCGGCGGCCCTGCGCTGGTGCCGCGAACAGACCGAGCCGAAGAAATGCGTGACCTTCGTCTGCGACACCGGGGCGAAATACCTGTCCAAGGTCTACAACGACGCCTGGCTGGCCGATCAGGGCCTCGGCGACGACCCGATCCAGGGCAATCTAGCCGACCTGATCGGCCGAAAATACGAGAACGGCGAGGTCGTGATCTGTGGTCCCGACGACAGCCTGGACTCGGCCTTCAAGCGGATGCGGTCCAACGACGTGTCGCAACTGCCGGTCATCCAGGACGGCCGTCTGGTCGGCATCCTGGACGAGAGCGACCTGGTCCACGTCATGAATACCGACGAGATCACCCGCGCCGAACGCTTCAAGAAGCCGGTGTCATCGGCCATGACCCGCGATCTGGACACGGTCCAGGTGGGCGAGTCGCTCGACGCCCTGATCCCGCTGTTCGACCGGGACCGGGTGGCGATCGTGTTGGACGGCGAGAAATTCGTCGGCCTGATCGCGCGGGTCGACCTGATTAACCACCTGAGCCTGAACCGGTAATCGATTGAGGATCAATCGCCGACAGGGACTGATGGGAGCGGCGGCGCTGACGGCGGTCGGCGGCGTGGCGCGGGCCCAGTCCGGCGAGCGGGTGGCGGCCGGGAGCTATCCCAGCGGCGGCGAGGACATCACCGTGGTGCAGTTCAGCCCGCCGTCGGAGGGGCTGCCGATGGCGGGGGCCGGGATCCTGCTGCTGCACGGGGGCGGCGGTGCGGCGCTGGAGATCCGGCGCTGGTACGAGCACGCGGTGCGGATGGCGGCTCGCGGATACACGGTCGCCTTTCCGGCCTGGTTCGGTGCCGATACCGAAGGACGGCGACAGGGGCGCGGCGCGTTCCAGCGTCAGGCGGCGCTCGACGGGTTCAACTGGCTGGCCGCCCAGCCCGGCGTCGATCCGGAGCGGATCGGCATCATGGGGTTTTCGCGCGGTGCCTATATGGCCGGGGAACTCGGTTTCTCGGACGCCCCGGCGCGTGCCCTGGTCGCGATCGCCGGCGGGGGACGGCGCGAGCCCGATGAGATTCTCAGGAAGCCGCCGACCCTCCTGATCACGGCAGACGGCGATCCGCTGGTCGGGCTGGGCGCGGTGCGCAACTGGGAACGCACCCTGCGGCGCGCAGGCGTCGATACCGAACTGGTCGTGCTGGATGCCGATCATCATGTCCCCGAGCCTGCGGAGTGGCGGGCCATCTTCGACACCGCCCACCGGTTCCTGCGCGACGAACTGGCCGCGTCATGAGGCGGCGCGATCTGGTCGCAGGCGGGATCATGCTGATGGCGGCTCCAGCCGCGGCCCGGACCGCGCCCGACGGCGTCATTACCGAGCGTGTCACCTATCTCAGCAACGGCCGGACGATCCGCGCCGTGGCCTTCCGACCAGCCGCGCCGAACGGCCGGGGCGTCGCCTATCTCCATGGCTCAGGTGGGATGGGGATCGACCAGCTGGCCTTCGCCCGGCGGTTCGCGGAGCGGGGCTATCTGTCGCTGGCGCCGACCTATCTCGACGCGGCAAACGACGACATCGTGCGGCGCGAACCGGTCATGGAGGCCTGGCGCGACTGTGCCCGCGACGGGGTCGAATGGCTGACCGGCCAGGGCGTGGACCGCGGCCGGACCGGCATTGTCGGCTATTCCCTCGGCTCGTTCATCGCCGTGGACGGCGCGCTGGGCGACAGTCGCGCGGCGGCGGCCGTGGCGGTCTGCGGCGGCTGGGACGTCTATATTCCGCGCCACCCCGCCCGACGAATCCCCGTACTCATCGTTTGCTCCGAAAGGGACCGGGTGGTCTCGCCGGCCTCGACCCAGCGCTGGCGGCGGTTCCTGATGGACGAAGAGATCCCGGTGCGCGTTCAGGTCACGCGCGGCGCCGGCCACCTGATGAACGCCACCCAGTGGACCGAGGTCTCGGACCGCTGCCTCGACTTCTTTGACCAGACCCTCGCCTGACAGGATCCCACCATGGCCAGCCTCAAGAACAGCCAGGGCTTTTCGACCCGCGCCATTCACGCCGGCCAGCGGCCGGACCCGACCACGGGCGCGGTCATGACCCCGATCTACGCCACCTCGACCTATGCCCAGGAAAGCCCGGGGGTGAACAAGGGCTATGAGTATGCCCGCGGCAAGAACCCGACGCGCGAGGCGTTCGAGGCCTGTATCGCCGATCTGGAAGGCGGGGTTCAGGCGTTCGGCTTCGCGTCCGGGATGGCCGCGACCTCGACGGCGCTGGAACTGCTGGATGCCGGATCGCACATCGTCACCGGCGATGACCTGTACGGTGGCTCGTGGCGGCTGTTCGAGCGGGTGCGGCGGCGCTCGATGGGTCTGGATTTCGCCTATGTCGATCTGTCGGACCTCGCGGCCGTCGAGGCGGCGATCACCGAGAAGACAAAGATGCTGTGGGTCGAGACGCCCACCAACCCGCTGATGAAGATCGCCGACATCGCCGCCCTGTCGAAGATCGCAAAGGCCCACGGCCTGCTGCTGGTCGTCGACAACACCTTCGCCACCCCCTTCTGCCAGCAGCCGCTGAGCCTGGGCGCCGACGTCGTCATGCATTCGGCGACCAAATACCTGAACGGCCACTCCGACATCATCGGCGGGGTGCTGGTCGCGAAGGATCCCGAGGTCGCGGCCCAACTGAAGTTCCTGCAGAACTCGGTCGGCGGCGTCATGGGCCCGTTCGACGCCTTTCTGGCCAACCGGGGGCTGAAGACGCTCGGCCTACGGATGAAGGCCCACTGTTCCAACGCCATGGCCGTCGCCAACTGGCTGGAGGACCGTCAGATGAAGGGCGCGGGCATCACGCGCGTGATCTATCCCGGCCTGATCTCCCATCCCCAGCACGCGCTGGCCGCATCCCAGATGTCGGGCTTCGGCGGCATGGTGTCTGTGGTGCTGGACGGCGATCTGGACCGCACCAAGCGCGTTCTGGAAAGCGTCCGTGTCTTCACCCTGGCCGAGTCCCTGGGCGGCGTCGAAAGCCTGGTCAATCACCCGGCCATCATGACCCACGCCAGTGTCCCGAAGGAACTGCGCGAAGCCGGCGGCGTCACCGACACCCTGATCCGCCTGTCGGTGGGCGTGGAAGACGTCGAGGACCTGATCGCGGATCTGGATCAGGCCCTCTCGGTCTGAGGCGACCTAGTTCGGCATCGACACGGTGTCGGTGACGTGGATTACGCCGTTGGACTGGAACACGTTGGCCTGGGTCACGGTGGCGACCCCGCCCTTTTCGTCGGTCAGGATGACGGACGAGCCTTGCAGGGAGGCGGTCAGGATGCCGCCCTCGACGGTGGTCAGTTCGGCCTTGCCGCCGCCCGCATTGATCATGCCGATCAGCTGCTCGGCGGACACCCGACCGGCGACGACGTGATAGGTCAGGATCTTGGTCAGGGTCGCCTTGTTGGCGGGCTCGACCAGGGTCTCGACGGTGCCGGCGGGCAGTTTGGCGAAGGCGGCGTCGGTCGGGGCGAAGACGGTGAAGGGACCGGGGCCCGACAGGGTCTCGACCAGGCCGGCGGCCTTGACGGCGGCGACCAGGGTCGTGTGGATCGGCGAGTTGACGGCGTTCTCGACGATGGTCTTGTTCGGATACATGGCCGCGCCGCCGACGGTAACGGCGGCCTGGGCGTGGCCGGAATGGTCCATCGACTGGGCGAGGACGGGCGCGGCCGCGATCATGGCGGCGGAGGCGAGGGCGGCGGCGGCGACGCCGCGAAGCGAGATCTGGGTCATGAGAGCGATTTCCTGAGCCGACCGCCTGTCGCGGTCGTCGGAAGGACGTCGGCCCGGTCGCGCCGGATGCGGGTCGCGGCATCTGGCCGCGCCGGGGAACCAAATCCGTGCCGTCTGGCCCTCAGAAGGTCAGGGTGACCGCCGCGACGAGAGCGCCTTGGTACTGGTCGCCGGCCGCGTGGGCGTTCGTATCGTGCCAGCGCAGGTCGGCGTCGACGCCGTCGCGGACTTCCCAGGTCAGACCCGCGTTCCAGCCGGTATAGTCGGCCGAGCGGTCCTGTTCACGTCGCCCCAGGGTCAGGCCGGCGGTCAGCCGGTCGGCAAGGGGGAAGCGAAGCCGCCCCTCGACCCAAGTCCAGGCCCCGGTCGAACCCAGTCCGTTTGGCGAATGCTCGACCCGCAACCGGGTGTCCAGGTCGCCGAACTTGCGCATCGCATCGGCCTGGAATTCCCAGGCGGCCGCGTCTTGGCCGGCGTCGGCCTCCACCCGCCACTTGTGAGAGGTCGAGACGTCGAAATCGAAGCCGCCGCCGGAAAACTGCCATCCCGCCTCGGCCTCGGTTTCGACGGTCGATCCGGCCGAGTCGATCGTCTCGAACTCGATGTCGGCATAGAAGCCGTTGGAGGCGTTCCACTGGGCCTCGGCGAAGACATAGGGATCGTTGCCGCTCTTGGACGTCCCCTTGGAACGGTTGTCCGTCCCGGCCCCCGCCTCGAAGGTCCAGTGGGATCCCCGGTCGCCGACATAGCGCGCATTGTCCTGGTCCTGGGCCGAGGCGGTGGTCGCGGCGATCAGCAGCAGCGGCAGGGTGATGAGGGCGATACGCATGACGGCTCCGATGGAAGCCGGCGTGTCTAGCCGACGATGGCCTTTCTGGCGAATTGATCCGTGGCCTGCGCATATTCGTCGCGGAGACGGCGCACCAGTTCGGCGGTGGGCAGGACGTCGTGGATCGTGCCCGCGCCCTGGCCGGCGGACCAGACGGTCTTCCACGCCCGGGCTTCCTCGCCCATGTCCAGCTTGTGCTCGGGCAGGGTCTTGGGATCGATGCCGTTGGCCTCCAGCGACTTGGTCATGAAGTTGGCCGGGATGCCGGACACGGCCGGTGTGTGGACGATGTCGGTCGCGCCCGAATCGATGATCATGGCCTTGTAGGCGTCCTGGGCCTCCGACTCGGTCGTGTTGATGAACCGGGTGCCCAGAAAGGCGAAGTCGGCCCCCATCATCAGGGCCCCGGCCACGTCCTGGCCGGTCGACAGACAGCCCGACAGGATGATGGTCCCGTCAAAGAACTGACGCACCTCGTTGACCAGGGCGAAGGGGTTGATGATCCCCGCATGGCCGCCCGCACCGTTGGCCACCAGGATCAGGCCGTCGACACCGGCCTTGGCCGCGTTCTTCGCATGGCGGACATTGGCGATGTCGTGGAAGACCACGCCGCCGTACCCATGCACCGCATCGACCAGATCCTTGACCGCGCCCAGCGAGGTGATGACCAGCGGCACCTGATGCTCGACCGTCACGGCCAGATCGGCCATCAGCCGCTCGTTCGATCCATGGACGATGTGGTTGACGCCGAACGCCGCCGCATCCGGGTTCAGCCGCGACTTGATCTCGACCAGCCAGTCCCGATAGCCCTCGGTGGTGCGCTGGTTCAGCGACGGAAAGGTGCCGATGACGCCGGCGTTGCACGCCTCAACCACCAGATCGGGCCCGGAGACCAGGAACATCGGTGCCGAGATCACCGGCAGCTTCAGACCTTTTTGCAGGGAAGCGGGAATAGCCACAGCGTCGTCCTCCGTTGTCTTTGGCTACGCTTACAGCAGGCGACGTTGGGGAAGGCAAATCTTTGGATCGAGCGCCGTTCGGCTTGTCGCCATAACGCCCATGCCCTTATGGTCGCGCTCGGCCATCCAGGCCCCTTCGACAGGAGAGACGGCGTGCGCGGCGAGATTCTGACCTATGACGACGGTCCCGGTACCGGTCTGATCAGCGGCGACGACGGCCTGCGTTACACCTTCGCCCGCGCCGACCTGCAGCAACTAACCCCCGTGCGGGCCGGCATGAAGGTCGATTTCGTCGCCGAGGGCGGCGCGGCGACCCAGGTCATCGTCCTGGCGCAACAGCCGGCCGGGTTTGCATCGACCGCCTATACGCCGGGCGTCGCCGGGTCTGGTCTGTCCGTCTTCGACTGGCGGACCCTGTTTCTGGATGCCAACGGCCGCATCGGCCAGAAGGACTACTGGATCGGGATCATCATCCTGTTCGTGGCGGGCCTGTTGCTCAGTTGGATGCCGCTGATCGGGACGTTGATCTCGTTGGCCGGCATCTATTTCGGGGTTTGCGTCTCGTCCAAGCGGCTGCATGACATGGGCAAGTCGGGCTGGCTGGCGGCCATTCCGTATGGCGTCACGGCGGCGGCCGTCGTCCTGGGGGCCATGGCCTTCGTCGGCACCTTTGTCGGGATGCACGGCTATCACGAGGACTATCGCGCCCTGGCCGGCATCGGCGGCGCCTTCGGGCTCATGGGCCTGGCGCTGTTGATCAATCTGGCCTTCATGATCTGGCTGGGCGTGACGCCGGGCCAGCCGGGCGACAACGCCTATGGGCCGCCGCCCCGCACCCTGGCCAATTTCTGACGCACGGGTCTTTGCGTCGGGCGGCCGGGACGCCTAAATCCCGGCCATGACCACCGACACCTCCGGCCTCTCCCAGCTCGGCACCCAGACCGCCCAGCCGACCAGTCCCGAAACCGCCGTGCTGGAGCGGGTGCCGAACCCGCATCCGGACGCCCTGTATCTGGCGCGCTTCACCGTGCCCGAGTTCACCAGCCTGTGCCCCGTCACGGGCCAGCCGGACTTTGCCCATATCGTCATCGACTATGCGCCGGGCGACTGGCTGGTCGAGTCTAAGAGCCTGAAGCTTTACATGACCGCCTTCCGCAACCACGGTGCCTTCCACGAGGATTGCACCGTGGCCATCGGGCTGAGGCTGGCCGAGTTACTCCATCCGAAATGGCTGCGCATCGGAGGCTACTGGTACCCTCGCGGCGGCATCCCCATCGACGTCTTCTGGCAGACCGGGACCCCGCCCGAGGGCCTGTGGCTGCCCGACCAGGGTGTGCCGACCTATCGCGGACGGGGGTGACCCAACGCCTCCCTCTCGAAGCCTGGGGCCGCGATCTCCTCGCGCGCCTTCAGGCCTGGTCCGACCGCGCCGCATGGTCGCGCTATGGCTTCGAGTTCCTGATGTTCGGGCTGAAGCAGGGGTGGGCCTGTCTGTTCGGCGGACTGATGCTGGTCCTGCTGATGGGGACGCATCTGCTGTGGCCCGACAAGGCACCCGTCGCCCGCTATGATTTCCTCGTGGTCGCGGCGCTGGCGATTCAGGCGGCGATGCTTCTGCTCAAGCTGGAGAGCTGGGAGGAGGCGAGGGTGATCTTCGTCTTCCACGTGGTCGGCACCGTCATGGAGCTGTTCAAGACCGCGCACGGATCGTGGATCTATCCCGAGCCGTCCCTCCTGCGGATCGGCGATGTGCCGCTGTTCTCGGGCTTCATGTATGCGGCGGTGGGGTCGTACATCGCCCGGATCCAGCGCATCTTCGACATCCGCTTTCGCCACTATCCGCCGCTGTGGACCACCTGGCTGCTGGCGGCGGCGATCTATGTGAACTTCTTCTCCCATCACTGGCTGCCGGACGTGCGGCTCGCGCTGTTCGTCGCGACGGCGGTGCTATTCGGGCGGGGCTGGTTCTATTTCACGCCGGACCGGACGCGGCGGTCGATGCCGTTTCTGCTGGGGTTCCTGCTGGTCGCGGTCTTCATCTGGTTCGCCGAGAATCTGGGCACACTGGCCCGGGCCTGGGTCTATCCGGGTCAAGAGGACGGCTGGCATCCGGTGGGGCTGGCCAAGCTGGGCAGCTGGTTCCTGCTGATGATGATTTCGGTGGTTCTGGTATCGCTGGTCCACCGCCCCCAGGAGGAAGCGCGATGACCGAAGACCCTCAGGACGACGGCTGGGAGACCTCTGCCGCTGCCTGGATCGCCCACCTCGGCGACGACGGCGATTTCGGCCGCCAGTCGGTGCTGGACGGGCCGATGATGGCGCGGGTCCGGGCCGGCGGCTTTCGACGCGCGCTCGACGTCGGCTGCGGTGAGGGACGGTTCTGCCGGATGCTGGCCGCCGAGGGTATCACGGTCACCGGTATCGACCCGGCTCCCAGCCTGATCGGCCGGGCGCGGGCGCTCGATCCGTCGGGCGACTATCGCGTCGAAAGCGCCGAGGCCCTGAGCTTCGCGGACGGGGCCTTCGATCTGGTGGTCGCCTATCTGTCCCTGATCGACATCCCCGATGCGGCGGCGGCCATTGCGGAGATGGCGCGGGTTCTGGCCCCCGGCGGCACCCTGCTGATCGGCAATCTGACGGCCTACAACTCGGCCGGCGACGTGGCGGAGATGGGCTGGCAGACCCTGGCCGACGGTCGCCGTGCCCATGCCATGGACCAGTATCTGGAGGAACGCTCGGCCTGGATCGAATGGCGCGGCATCCGGATCAGGAACTGGCACCGACCGCTCTCGACCTATATGCGGCTGCTGCTCGATCAGGGCCTGACCCTGACCCATTTCGTCGAGCCCCGCGCCATCGGCGGCGACCCCGTCCGCGTCGCCCACTACAACCGCGCGCCCTGGTTTCTTATGATGGAATGGCGAAAGCCCGGCTGAGTGACCGGCCTCAGCACTGGGTCAGGCTGAGCATGTTTCCGTCGGGGTCGGGGAAGAAGGCCACGCGCGCCTTGCCGTCGGGCGAGGTCCAGACGCCCGTCTCGTCCTGGCCCATGCCCGGATAGATCGTCATGACGACCCCCTTGGCCGTCAGGTCGGCGACGGTTGAGGCGATGTCGGGCACCTGCCAGCCCAGCACCGGATGGGGCGCGGCGGAATGGTCGGGCACGTGGGTGATGCGCAACTCGGCGCCGTTCAGATCGAACACGGCCGCGAAGCCGTCGTCCGTCTTGAACGTCAGCCCCAGCACGTCGCGATAGAAGGCGTCGGAGACCGCCCGGTCGCGGGTCAGGACAAAGGCGATCGCCGTCGCCGACGGGGGCAGGGCCATGACCGATCCTCCAGCGGATGATGGACCGAGCTTAGCAGGCCTCAGGGCTGATATCGAGTGAGGGCGGCGATATCCGGCCGCTCGCGTTCCAGCGGTGCTTCCGGTGCGGTCCCGATATGGATGAAGCCGGCGATCCGCTCGCCGTCCGCCACCCCGAACAGGGCGGCAGCGTCTGGGTCATAGCTGTACCAGTCGGTGATCCAGCAGGACGAGAACCCATGGGCCGAGGCCGCGTGTTCGAGGTTCATGCAGACGGCCCCCGCCGACAGTTCCTGTTCCCACACCGGCTTGGGGCCGGGACGCGCGGTCGAGACCACCAGGATCGAAACCGGCGCGGCAGTCAGCTTGGCCAGCACGGCCTGGGCCTTGCCGGGCAGGCCCCTTGCGACCGCCAGGGCCGCCAGCTGTTCGGCGATCTCCGCGCGGCTCTCCGGCCCCATGACCACGAACCGCCAGGGGGTCATTTTGCCGTGGTCGGGGGTGCGGGCCCCCAGGGTCAGGATGTCGTGGATCACACCGGTATCGGGCCCCGGTGCCGTCAGGGCCTGGGCCGGTGCCGAACGCCTCACGGCCAGCCGCGCGCGCAGCTCGGCCGATGGCGACGGCAGGGGAAGGGGTGCGCCCAGGGGAACGGCATCGGTCATGGTCATCGCCTCGTCTGTTGTTCTGTCGTCGTCTGGGCCATAGATCGCGGGTGACCGATAGCGCCCCCAAAGATATATCTCAAGCCATCATCCCGAGCTGGGCCGAGGGGATGCCGACGCCGGTTCCCTGGCAGGATCTGGGGCATGAGGTCGTCCACGACACCCCCTGGATGCAGGTTACCGAGCACAAGGCGATCGCCCCGACCGGACGCGATGCGCGCTATGGTGTGGTGCGGTTCCGCAATGTCGCGACGGGCGTGTTGCCGGTCCACGCGGACGGCACCGTGACCCTGGTCGGGCAGGCGCGCTTCGCCCATGCCAACTATTCCTGGGAAATGCCGGAGGGCGGCGCGCCCTTCGATGAGGATCCGCTCGAAGGTGCCATGCGCGAACTGGCCGAAGAGGCCGGGCTGAAGGCCGCGTCCTGGAAACTGGCGCTGCGGATCGAGGTGTCCAACTCCATCACCGACGAGATCGGCCTGACCTGGATCGCCTGGGATCTGACGCCCGTTCCACTGGACCCCGACCCCACCGAGGTGCTGACCGTGGTGCGCGTGCCGTTCATGGCCTTGCTGCACGAGATCGAGCGCGGTGCGATCACCGACTCGTTTACGGTAGCGACAGCTTACAGGGCGTACCATATGGCCCGAGAAGGCCTTCTGCCGGGCTGGCTGGCGCATGCCATGCTGACTCGCAGCTAAGGTTCGGGAAACGGAGCGGCGTCATGTCCACACCCCCAAGGCTTGAGGTCGTTGCCGATCAGGAGACGCCGTCGATCTGGTCCCAGTTGCGCGCCTCGGCCGAGGAGGCGGCGCGCAGCGAGCCGCATCTGGGCTCGATGATGAATGCGACCATCCTGTCGCATTTCGATCTGTCCAACGCCCTCAGCTTCCAGATCGCGCGCAAGGTCGGCGACGCCGAACTGGCCCCCATGAGCGTGCGCGAGGTCTGCGCCTTCGCCTTCTGGTCGGACCCTTCGATCGTGGCGGCCGCCGAGGCCGATCTTCAGGCGGTCGCCGAACGCGACCCGGCCATCCGCTCGCTGTTGCAGCCCTTCCTCTATTTCAAGGGATTCCAGGCGCTTCAGGCGTCGCGCGTCGCCCACTGGCTGTGGACGCAAGGGCGCGAAACGCTCGCGTTTCATTTCCAGAGCCGCATCTCCGAACTGTTCCAGATCGACATCCATCCGGGCGCGAAACTGGGCAAGGGACTGTTCTTCGACCACGGCACCGGCATCGTCATCGGCGAGACGGCGGTGGTCGGCGACGAGGTGTCGATGCTGCACGGCGTCACCCTGGGCGGCACGGGCGCCCAGCGCGGCGACCGTCACCCCAAGATCGGCCGTGGCGTCCTGCTGGGTGCCGGTGCCAAGGTGCTGGGCAATATCGAGGTCGGCGATTTCGCCAAGGTGGCCTCGGGGTCGGTCGTGCTGAAACCCGTGCCCAGTGGCTGCACCGTCGCCGGCGTCCCCGCCCGCCTGGTCAACTGCCCCACCGGAGACGCGCCCGCGCGCACGATGGATCATACCCTGGCCGACGTGGTCTATGACTTCGTGATCTGAGGGTTTCCCTCAGCGCGAGCCCGGACTAGGGTCCGCCGCCAAATCCCCTGAGACGAAACGAGGCCCCGATGAACGCCACCGACATGAAGCGCATCGAGACGCATCTGAAGAAGACCTTCAACACCGGCGGCATCGCCGTGAAGCCCCGGCCCAAGGTCACCGATTCGGCCGAGGTCTATGTCGGCGACGAATTCATCGGCGTGGTCTTCGACGACGAGGACGAGGACGGCAGCTTCATGTTCGAGATGGCCATCCTGGCCGAGGATCTCGCCGCCGACTGATCGCCGCAGTCGATCGCCGGATACGAAAAAGGCCGGACGGGGCAACCCGTCCGGCCTTTCGCATTTTCAGCGGCGTGTGAGGCGATCAGCGCTTGCCGAAGATGGCGTCGGCGATCTTGTCGAGGAAGCTCTTGGGCTTGGCCGGGGCTTCGGCGGGCTTGGGCGCGGCAGCCGGGGCAGTAGCGGCGGGGGCGGGCGTCGGAGCCGCAACCGGCTTGGCCGCAGCCTTGGGCGTTTCGACGGGCTTGGGTGCGGGCACCGGAGCGACGGCGGGCGTCGCGGCGGCCGCAGCAGCCTTGGCGGCGCGAGCGCCCGGCTTCGGACCCGGCTTGGCCTTGACCGTCGCGGTCTTGGTCGTGGGGGTGGCCGGGGCCTTCACGGACTTCGGGGCAGTCTTCGGTGCTGACGGCGCGGCCTTCGTCGCCGTCTTTACGGCCTTGGGTGCGGTCGCGGTCGGCGCGGGGGTTGTCGTCGCAGTCGCGGCCTTGGCGCCGGGCTTCGGACCCGGCTTGGCGCGGACCTTGGGTGCAACGGCCACAGGGGTCGGGGTCGTGGCGGCCGCAGCAGCCGCAGCCTTGGCACCGGGTTTGGGGCCCGGCTTGGCGCGCGTGGCCGGTGCGGTGACCGGCTTGGCGGCGGCCTTCGGAGCGGGTTTGGGAGCAGCCGCCTTGACCGGCTTGGGGGCCCTGGCAGCGGCGGGTTTTGCCTTCTCGGCCGTCACGGCGCTCGACTTTGCCGCCGGTTTGGGCTTGGAAGCGGCCTTCGCCGGTTTCGGCGACGTTGAACTCGACGCAGACGGTGACTTAGCCATGGAACGCCCGACCCCTCGGTTAGAATGGACCCGCCATGGCGCGTCCTGTGTGCTTTCGATTCGCCACCATACCGGCGTTTGAGAAATGTCCCAAACCGCACTCCAGATTATCGCCCGTGGCCCCCGTGCCGCCGCTGAAGCCGCCGCCGAGGCCATCGACGCCGACGTCATGCTGGAAGGGGCCACCTATTCCATCCTCGAGGAAGACGAGGACAAGGGCATCTGGCGCATCGACGCCTTCCCGACGACCGCCGAAGAGGCGGAGGTCCTTCAGGCACGGCTCGCCGAACACCCCGAGGTGACCGTCCATGTCGAGGTCCTGGCCGACGCCGACTGGCTGGCCATGTCCCTGTCGGGCCTGCCGCCGGTC
Source organism: Brevundimonas sp. (assembly GCF_044239655.1). Classification (GTDB taxonomy): domain Bacteria; phylum Pseudomonadota; class Alphaproteobacteria; order Caulobacterales; family Caulobacteraceae; genus Brevundimonas. Next base: position 5,762 of record NZ_JBIIAY010000041.1, on the reverse strand, counting down.
AAGGCCGGGCGGTTCTTCGTCTACGGCGCCCATGACCAGGGCCAGGTGCCGCTCAGCGCCGTGGCGCTCAAGATCGACGCCGGCGCCGCCTTCGGCACCGGCCATCACGGTACCACCGTGGGCTGCCTCGTCGCCTATGACGAACTCCTGAAGCGCGAGACCTTCGACAAGGTGCTGGACGTCGGCTGCGGCACGGGCGTCCTGGCCATCGCAGCGGCGAAGACGGGGTCCAAGGTCGCCGTCGGCACCGATATCGACGGCCCCTCGGTGCGCATCGCCAACGAGAACGCCAAGCTGAATCAGGCCAAGGCCTCCTTCGTCCACGCCTCGGGCCTCAACGATCGCCGGGTGCGCCAGCACGGCCCCTATGATCTGGTGTTCGCCAACATCCTGGCTCCGCCGCTGGTCGCCCTGTCCCAGGACATCAAGCTGGCACTGCGGATCGGCGGCGTCGCCATCCTGTCTGGCCTGCTGCGGACGCAGGAGCGCCGTGTGACGGCCGCCTATCTGTCCAAGGGATTCCGGCTGGAGCGCCGCATCCACCGCGATGCCTGGAGCGCCCTGGTGCTGCGCCGGATGGGCTGACCGGAGGCGGGGAGGAACCTCGGTCAAGCGGGACCGTTCCCATGCCTCAATGGAGGGACACCCCGTGAGCCAGTACGACCCCAACCTCGATCCGACCCGCGCACCCAACACGCCGCGCTCAGAACCGATCTACAGCGAGACCATCGTGGTTCGCCGCGAATCCACCACCGGCTGGTGGATCGCGGGCGGCCTTGCCGTGCTGGTCGTGATCGCCGTCTTCTGGATCCTGGCCACCCGGGACGCTGCGCCGAGCGCCGACGCCGAGGCCCAGGCCCGGATCGCCGAGGCCCAGGCCGCACAGGCCGTCGCCGACGCCCAGGCCACCTCCACGACCGCCGCCATCCAGGGCCAGATCGCCGGGGGGCAGCAAAGCCTCGACATCGCCCGTGCCGACGCTGCGCGCGCCCAGGCCGAAGCCATCCGCGCCGCCAGCGAGGCCCGCGCCGCCGAGGCCCGTTCCATGACGCCCCCCGCGCCAGTCATCATCTCGCCGGCCCCCTCATCCGGACCCGACGTCGTTACCAGCACCTCGCCCCAGCCCTGATCGTCGCGGCGCCTCAACACCCTTGGCCCCGCGTGGGTCAGGGGTGCTAGAGGCGGGCCATGCCTCTGCATATGATCAAGCTCTGCGTCGGTGTGGCCCACGTCGAGACCCTGGAACGCCGCGCCGCCAAGGGTCAGTGGCTGACCGTCAACACCCGGATGACGCCCAAGCGCGCCGACGAGATCGAGGACGGCGGCTCGCTGTTCTGGGTGATGAAGGGCTCGGTCGTCTGCCGGATGCCGATCCTCGACATCTCCACTACCGGCGAGGGCAAGGCGAAGATGTGCCTGATCCGACTGTCGCCCGAGGTGATCCGCACCGCGCCCCAGGCCCGTCGACCCTTCCAGGGCTGGCGCTATCTGGAGCCGAAGGACGCGCCTGCCGACCTGTCGTCCATGGACCCCGGCGACCTTCCCGACGCCCTGGCCACGCAATTGCGCGAGCTCGGTGCCTGGTAGGGCGGCACTGGATGGATCAGGTGGGCGGGGCCGCTGTGGGCTCGGGCGGTGCCTCTTCGCGGGTGTCGCTGTCGTGGACAATGACCTGCGCTGCGCCTTCGTACGAGAAGGTTCGTGACAGTCCGACATCGACGCCGCTGACGATCGTGCCCCCGCCGACCAGGCCCGCAGCCAGGGCCGATGTGACGGGCACGGCCGCAGTGGTCGTGCTGGTTCCGATCACGATCGAATCGTAGGCCCGGCCGACGCGGGACTCGTCTACGGTCACCAGGACGTATAGTTCGCCGGGTCTCGGCCTCAGCAGCACTGAATAGGTCGGCCCGCGATACAGGAATTCCCCGGGCTGAAAGCTGCGCAAGATCTCGCCCTGGGCGTCAAGGATCGCAACCCGTGGCGACAGGATCCGCAATGGCTCCAGATAGCCACCGACCGTCAGGGTCTTGTCACCGGCGTCGGCCGGAATGGCATAGAGCACATAGGCAGTGTCGCGACCGTCCCGGCGGATGCACGGGGTCGCCGATCCAATCTGGGTCGTGACGCTGTAGAGGGCGCGTTCCTTTTCGGGCGTCAGGCTCTGGGCCTGAGCGAGATCCGGAGCCTCGCCGCAATCACGACCGGCGAAGGTCAGTACGGCGGGCGGCGGCGGCGGCACGGTTGCGCAGGCGCAAACCGCTGCGAATGCGACGATCGACAGGCCCGGAACCACGCGTCTCATGATGAGCCCTACCGAAGGAGCTGAGCGGTGGTGTCCGCGATCTGGTTCAGGGCGTCCTCGATGCCGGCCGCCATCTTGACCGGATCCGCCAACAGCGCCTCGCGGTTCTCGAACTCGTAGTCGGGATTGGGTGTCAGGGTGATCACCCCGGCGTCGGCGGTCGTCATGCCGTTGTAGACGATGCGATTGTCCATCAGAACGCGGGTCGGGTCAGCGGCGCTGACCAGCCTGACCTGAGCGGCGGCAGAGGGACGAAACGGACGAAACGCTCCCGCCGACAGGTAGCCGTGATGGGCGATCACGACATCCAGATAGGCGTCCACCACGCCGTCGGCTGTCGGGTAGGCGACCAGGAAAGCCTGTTTCGCGCGTGGTGTGTCGGTCATCACATTGACCTCATAGCCTTCGCGGGCGAGGGCGGCGGCCAGCTGACGCTCGAACACCGTCTCGCCGTCAAAGGCCGTGCCGTCCAGGGCGCGGTTGACCGCCGCCTGCCGCTCGGCCTGGATACCGGCATCGACGATGGCACCGATCAGTCCAAAATTGCGGCCGACCGACGCGACCTCATAGGCGATCGAATTTTCAGGCGCCGAATCGTCCACGACCGCGATCGATCGAACCTGTGACGCCGTCCGGTCATAGGGCGTCGCCACGTACGGCGATGCGCAGGCGGCCAGCGACAGGGCCGCGCCCAGTGCGATCAGAATCTTCATTGAATATGCCCCTCGAACAGCCTGGAAAAGACCGTTGGAGCGAGGCGAAGTCAACCTTTCCGCGAAAGATCGACGATCTTTCAGGCTTAAGCCGCCGCCATGATCGAGCGGAACAGGGTGGCCCCGTCGGCGGAGCCCAGCTCGGCCTCGAAGGCGCGATCTGGGTGGGGCATCATCCCCAGAACATTGCCGCGCGCATTCTGGATGCCGGCGATATTGGCGACCGAGCCGTTCGGATTGTCGACATAGCGGAACACCACCTGACCCTCGCCCTCGATCCGGGCCAGGGTCTCGGCGTCGGCGAAATAGTTTCCGTCGCCGTTGCCCTGCGTCATCACCACCTCGCGCTGGCCCTGATAGCCGGCGGTGAAGCGGGTCTGGCCGTTGGTGACCTCCAGGGCGATGGGCTTGCAGACGTATTTCAGGCCCGCGTTGCGCAACAGGGCCCCCGGCAGCATCCCCGCCTCGCACAGGATCTGGAACCCGTTGCAGATGCCCAGCACCGCGACCCCGTCATCGGCGGCCTTCTTGACCGCCTGCATGATCGGGGACTGCGCCGCCATGGCTCCGCAGCGCAGATAGTCGCCGTAGGAAAACCCGCCGGGCAGGACGATCAGATCGAGGTCGTCGGGCAGGTCGGTGTCCTGATGCCAGACCATCTCGACCCGCTCGCCGGTGGAGCGTTCGACCGCGACCTTGCAGTCGCGATCACAGTTGGACCCGGGGAAGACGATGACGGCTGCGCTCATGGCGCGGGCCTTTAGCAGGGTTCGCGCATCCTGTCAGCGCGGCTTGGCGAGAAGGTGGATCAGGCCGCCGCGCGCATACCCGAAGACCGACGCGGGGTCTCGGCCCGGGCCGACAGATGGAAGCGGCCGATCGATTGGCTGAGGATTTGCGTCTCCTGGGACAGGGCATGGCTGGCGGCGGTGGTTTCCTCGACCATGGCGGCGTTCTGCTGGGTGACCTGGTCCATATGGCTGACGGCGGTGTTGATCTCGCGCAGTGCCGTGGCCTGTTCCTGGCTGGCCGCCGCCATCTCGGAGATCAGCTTGCCGACGTGGACGACCCGGCCGGCGATCTTGTCCAGGTTCGCGCCGGTCTGACGCACCAGATCGACGCCCACCGAAACCTGACGACCGGAGTTCGAGATCAGGGTGTTGATCTCCTTGGCCGCGTCGGCCGAGCGTTGCGCCAGGGCCCGCACCTCTGAGGCGACGACCGCAAAGCCTCGACCGGCGTCGCCGGCGCGCGCGGCCTCGACGCCCGCATTCAGGGCCAGCAGATTGGTCTGGAAGGCGATCTCGTCGATCACGCTGAGGATCTGGCCCATTTCCTTGGAGGAGGCATGGATGGCGTCCATGGCCTCGACGGCCTGGCCGACCACGCGGCCGCTGGCCTCGGCGTCGTTGTGCGCCTCGCCTACGACGTCGGAAGCCTGGCGCGCACCCTCGGCCGAGCGGTTCACGGTCGCGGTGATCTGTTCCAGGGCGGCTGCGGTCTGTTCCAGGCTGGCGGCCTGTTGTTCGGTGCGGCGTGACAGGTCGTCGGTGGCCTGGGTCATCTCATGGGCACCGCTGCGAATCACCGAGGCGTTGCCGTCGACGGAGGTGAGGGTGTCTTCGAGCTGGACCAAGGCGGCATTGAAGTCGGACTTCAGCTTTTCATAGCCTTCCGGGAAGCGGCTCTCGATGCGGTGGGTCAGGTCGCCGCGCATCAGATGATCCAGGCCCTCGGCCATCGCGGCCACGACCTGGCTCTGCTGTTCGGCGACGGCCAGCTGGGCCTGTTCGGCCTGGCTGCGGCGGGTCGCCTGGGCCTCGGCCTCGGCGCGGGCGCGTTCGACGATCAGGGCCTGCAGGTCCACGACCGAGCGGCCCACGGCCCCCAGTTCGTCCTTCCGTTCCGCGCTGGTCAGGGCGACGTCGGTCCGGCCCTGCGCCAGGCCGGCCATCTCGTCGTTGAGCACACCGATAGGGGCCACGACCGTCCGCATGGCCTGGCGGTTCAATACCAGGCTCAGGCCGATCCCCAGCAGAAAGGTCAGGCCGATCAGGATCTCGCCGCCGAGAACCAGAAAGTCGGCGCGGGCCTTCGTAGCGAGCAGGGTCGCCTCGATCGCCTCAGACGCGGCCCCGTTGCGATCTTCCAGCTCGGTGAAACTGGCACTGAAGGCGGGCAGGGCCGCATTGGCACCGACCGGGTCGGTGGCGGCGAGGGTCACGATTGCCTCGGCTGCGGTGATATAGTTCTCGAGCGGCTGCTCGACCGCCGTCAGCACTTCGATGGTGCCGGGATCCGTGGCGATCGCCTTGTTGTCCGCGATCATGGCCCGGAAATGGGCGGCGTGCTCCTGCATCTCCGCCCGGATTCCTCCGATATCGGCAAACCGGCCCTGTTCTGCCGCGAGCAGGGCAGCCAGCACGTCGCTGTTGAGGGCGTCGTGCATCATGTCGCCTTCGAGGTGGTTGCGCATGATCTGCGACGTCCTCGTCGAGTCCGCCAGAGACACGCTCAGCATCACAGCGACGACAAGGCCGACGCCCGAGCTCAGACCGCAAAGGGCCAGAATGGCGTAGCCGGCGAACTTCACCTTGGCGCGGATCGTTGAGAGCATGGGCACCTCCGAATCTTGCCTCTGTCTACCTTGAGAATCCTAACGACCGTCACAGTGTACGGTAGGTAAACTTACGTACTCAGAAACAGGCGTTTTCTTGAACTGTTTGGCGGATGCTCACAAAGCGTGG
>NZ_JBIIAY010000226.1:0-6816 GCF_044239655.1 Brevundimonas sp. | reverse complement strand
ATGGCGTGGCCGTCAAGCCAATCACCCTTAAGTTTGGGTTAGTCTCCTTTAGCCCAGCAAGAAAGGTGCGGTATCCGCCTTCGTTTTTGTGGCTGACCAGATGGCATTCGTCTATGATGCAAAGGTCGATAAAGCCAACCTCTTTGGCCTTTGTCCTGATCGACTGAATGCCTGCAAAGGTGATTGGCTCACCCAGTTGTTTCATCCCCAATCCCGCAGAGTAAATGCCCATTGGCGCGTTAGGCCAGTGCTGGCGCATCTTCTCGGCGTTCTGGCTAATCAGTTCCTTAACGTGCGTCAGCATAAGCACACGGGTCTCTGGCCACTTTTGCAAGGCGTCCTTGCAAAGCGCAGCAACGATGTGGCTTTTGCCTGATCCTGTTGGAAGCACTAGGCATGGGTTGCCTTCGTTCCCGTCACTGAACCATTGAAGCAATTGGTCGATGGCGCGTTGTTGATAATCACGAAGCATTGGTCACCTCCGCATCAGGGAACAAAGCCTTAACCGCTTCGACTACCGGATCGCCGCACACCTCTGGATGGCTAATAATTTCGCGGCTCTTGTATCCGCCAGTTCCGTTCTTAACCTCCCTGTCGCCAATGCGCCATGTCACGCTGTGACCGTCATCGCTGGGTGTCATCACCCAAGGCACAAGGTCTGGATGCAGCACATGGTCATCGCAGCCCTCATGCTGAAATTCCTCTGGGATGTTGTCAGCATCGTGCCGCTCACAACGCCATGTGGAGTCCGGCATTGCCGTAGTATGCGCACAGGTGCGGCAGTTGACCCGTTTGGTTGGCTTGGCCTTGTGGCAAAAGGCGTGTGCGGGGCAGAACTTGCACTGATACCAACTTGGGTCGCCGCTCACTGGCTCAGGCATACGATCTGACATCGCAATGCGCTGACCACGCGCTATGTACTTTAGGGCAACATCCTTGTCGTATTTGACCCGCTCGGTGTAGATGCGGTCATCATCCTTGCAGATGGCAAAATAAAGCGCACGTTGTAACTCCGTCCCGTGCATGTAAATTTGCATCTGGACATAGTGCATAGGCTTCGACTTCTCGACGCCGTTCTTAACCACATCATCAAAAGACTTCTTCGAGTGCGTCTTAAACTCGGCCACATGGCGCTTCTTTGGCGACTCAGGCACACCCTTTTCAATGATGGCGTCTAGGCTTCCTGAAACGTGCGATCCAAAGCTGACAGACCTTTGCGCTCCGCGAACGTCTATGCCAATAGAGCGAAGGTCGCGTATAATCATATCTTCTTCGCGGTGTCCGCGACGGAACAAGCGCAGTATCCGGCCATCGAAATCCTCGACCACGGCCCACCGGAAATTAAGCCACAGCCAACGATCACAATGATGACCCAATAGGCTAACACCCATATGTCCGCGTGGCTTGCCTTGCTTTGAGGCATGGTATTGATCTATCTGGTTGGCGATGTTATTAACTGGTTCGGGCATTGCGCTCATTATGCTTTCCTTTCCAAAACTTCCCCCGCCCTAGTGATAGAGCGGGGGTTTTTGTTTACTTAGCCCAAGGTGGCTTGATGCCTTCTGGTGCTGCGGCTGGCGCAGTAGTTTGTGGTGCGGCAGTAAACGCAGGGGCTGCGACAGGTGCGCTTGATACGGAGCGGAACCCACCGATCTCATTGCGTGAGTCGCTGTAACCGTTGGCCTTATCCTGCTCAGTGGCGTGTTTAATCTTAACGCGGATACCAAGGACGCCACCAATCATCTGGTCACTGTCTTGGATGGTCCCAAGGCCAATGGCGCGGAGAACTTCACCAAGTTGCTGGCGACCAATCTCTTCAGCTTTAGCCGACTGGTTCCGGATGTTGATTGTGCCGAAGATTACACGGCCTTCATGCGTTGGGCCAGTAATGTCGTAGCGCATGTCCAGCTTCTGACCAGTTCCGCTCTTGGTCATGTTGATGTCAGCCTTGGTAATGGTTGCTGTATACCAGCCCTCTGGAACCAAGTCGTATGAACGATCCGAAACAGGAAGCGAATCGACCGAAAATGTTTCACCTAAAAATGCCATGTAATTAATCCTTTGTACTGATTGTGAATGATGGACGCCCCGGAGTTGCCGTGATGGCGTCCAGTAGCGGTTTGGTTATTGCCTCGTCAGCAGCCTTCCAAGCCGCTGCATTGATTTCCGGCTTCCACCGGAAGAGGCTGCTTAAATGCGCACCAAGATCGTTCTCTGCCGCAATCTCTTGCAACAGGTCAGCATTGATGCGTCGGTTGATGCGGCCTTCGACTTTGATCTTGTATCCGTCGGCCTCAAAGTTCGCAGTCTTGTCGAGGGTCAATGGCACGTTAAACTGCGCCACCAACTGATCCTCAATCTCACGGCGCTCTGCCGTTGCCTCAGCCTCTCTGGCTTTTGCATCCTGCCATTGCTGATAGATGTTCATCACGCAACACCACCAATCTTGGCAATAATTGAACCAAGGTCAGGCGCTTCCCATGTCGCCAACTTGCCGGAGCGGTCCTTAGCCAACCAAAGACCATCGCTGTCGCACATGATGGCGCGTTGGGCATTGCCGTCAGCGTCACGCTCGACCCGAAGGGCCAGAACCTCATCGAAGAAGTATGGCAGACCCTGCGTCAAAGATTTCCCCGGCATTGATGGATTATAAAGCAACTTGCCCATCTCATCCTGAGACTTCTCCAGCTTGGCGCTCATGTAGACATGCTTGTTAGGCAAGTCGCGGAACGCACGGATAAGTTCCTGCATGGTGGTGTTGAGTTCACCATATGCAGCGCGGCCATCTTTGTTGGTTTTGAGTTCGTGCTGCAACACAACCTCAGCGACCTCACTGATACTGTCCAAAGCGACACTCTGGAACGCATCGGCCTCGTCACTATCCTTGGCCCAAGCATACGCCTCGCGTAAATCTTCCATGTTCTTGATTTCGATATAAGGAAGGTCGGCGTCTTGGATTGACAGCAGACCACCCTCGGCAGATAATACAACCGGATTCGGCAATGTGCGGATGAGCGATGTCTTACCCGCGCCAGCCTGACCGTATACAAGCAACTTTACGCCACTGGCAGTAAGGCCACCCGTTTTCTTTATGTTAATAGCCATTAAAGGCTCCTTTCGTTTCAGCACAATTCGGACAATCCAGTTAGTGCGTAGAAATGCCTTTACAGCGCCATTGCGGATATGTAAAGGAGAAAAATCACATTAAAAGGAGCAATGAAATGAAAGAAATTGAGTGGATTAGAAGCGCACTGCTAGATCGCAGGCCCAAGGTGGTTTCGGAGCGCACTGGACTGCATGTAAACACCATCACACGCATTCGTGATGGCAAGGAGACCAACCCTAAGATTAATACGCTGAACCTGTTGGCTGTTTATCTGATTGGGGAAGGGGAATGAAGTTACCCCGCCAAATTAACTTAGAAGCCATTACCGAAATAGCCGAAGCCCACCGCCTAACCCTAGAGGACATTCTTGGGAAAAGTCGGCATAAATATTTAGTTATGGTTCGCCGTAAATGCGTGGTTATGTTGCGCGAAAAAGGTTATTCTACGACGGAAATAGGTCGCATTATGAAGCGCGATCACAGTACAATTGTCCACGCATTACAGCGGCACAAGCAGGAGTCCTTAAATGGCTGATTTAACTAATATATTAGGGGGGCCTTGGTCCCCACCAACTGAGATTAAGCCGGACCCACCGGAACTACAGCTTAGGGATGCCATTGCCGCGCTGGGCATGACACCCCCTGAGAAGATACAACTGGATGGTAAGCTGCACCGTTTCCGTAGCGGAACAAAGGGTGCGCCGGGGAAGGGTGACAAACCCGGCTGGTATATATGCTTTGGCGATGGCGTCCCAGCCGGACGCTTTGGTTGCTGGCGTTCGGGCGTCGAGTCCACTTGGAGGGCTGACATTGGCCGCACCCTCTCCGACGCAGAGCAAATCATCCACGCTCGGCGCTTGGCTGAGGCGATTAAGTTGCGTGATGATGATCTGAAACGTCAGCGCGAGGTTGCCTCCACCACCGTAGAAACCATCTGGAGCAAGGGCGCAGAGGCTGACGCAGCGCATCCGTATCTGGTCCGCAAGGGCATCCAGACCCACGGGGCAAGGGTGACGGGCGACGGTAGGCTTATGGTCCCGTTATACACACCGGATGGTGAGTTGGCTTCGATCCAGTACATTGATGCAGACGGTGGCAAACTCTACCATGCCGGAGGCCAAACGGGCGGATGCTCATGGATGGTCGGCACAATGGACGAACCCGGCGTTCTCTATGTAGCTGAGGGCTACGCCACAGCAGCCACTATCCATGAGGTCACAGGGCGTCCGTGCGTTGTATCCTACTCGGCGTCGAACCTTGTGCCAGTGACCGGAACGTGCCGCGAGAAATACGGCGCAACCCAAGAGATCGTCATTGTGGCCGACAACGACCAGAGCCGCACAGGTCAGAAGTATGCTGACCAAGCCTCGGCAAAGCATGGGGCGCGGGTTGTAATGCCTCCGTTCCTCGGAGATGCCAATGACTACCGCGCAGATGGCAACGACCTTCTGGTACTCCTAAGCCCACCCGCATCCGATTGGTTGGTGGCAGCTGATGACTTCTGCCAACAGCCAGCGCCTATCAAGTGGCTGGTGAAGCACTGGGTGCAGGAAGAATCCCTAATGATGGTCCACGGGCCGTCAGGGGGCGGTAAGACCTTTGTGGTGCTGGACTGGTGCTTGCACATTGCGTCTGGTCTGCCCAACTGGAACGGACACAAGGTTAAGCCGGGGACCGTAGTCTATCTGGCTGGTGAAGGGCATCAAGGCATACGTTCACGTATCGCTGCGTGGAAGCAGCATCACGGCGTATCCAAGACCAATATGTATATCTCCAAGGCAGGGTGTGATCTCAACACCCCAGAAGGCTATATTAAGGTCGTGGAGTCCATTAGGTCGCTCCCCAGCCCTCCTGATGTTATAACCGTCGATACACTGCACAGGTTTCTTGCTGGCGACGAAAACAGCGCACAGGATGCCAAGACCATGATCGACGCTTGCGCATCACTTATGCGCGAGTTCAATTGCACTGTTAAGTTGGTCCACCACACTGGTGTTTCGGATGAGGCCCAGCATCGTGCGCGTGGATCGTCGGCATGGAAGGGCGCACTTGAGATCGAGGTCAGCATCATCCCAGCCAAGGGCGAGAACCCTATGCAGATCGTTCAGCGTAAGTCCAAGGATGCCGAAGAGGCCAAGCCTGTTTATGCTGCACTGCAACTGGTTAAGATCGACGGCTGGTTCGATGAGGATGGCGAGGCTGTGTCCAGCGCCGTCGTGGTCCAGACTGATGCTCCGCCAGAGCGCAAGAAGGAATCCAAGGAGACTGGTTGGATGAAGATGCTCGAAGCTGCGTGGAGGGCGTCAGGCGAAGAGGTGAAGGATGGCAAGCCTTATGTCACTCGATCTGCTTTCATTGACCTGCTGATAGGTCGGGGGTCGAAACCAGAAGCGGCAAAGAAAACGTGTGCGCCTAATGATACTGCGCGTCCAATTGGGGGTCTTTTGAACGCTCAAATGATCGAACCGACAGAGCATGGATGGGTCATAATCTGCCCTCAAACGTCCAATTCTTTGATGTGGACGAAAAATAGCTAGGGGACACGGGGACATTAGGGGACATTTGGTTCATGTCCCCGAAAAAGTAACGGTTTTCTGCGGTTTTTTATGGGCAGGGGACATTAGTAGGGACATTAATGGGGCAAAAGTGAGTTGGGGACATGAGGGGACAATAGCCTTTAGGCTATGTCCCTATGTCCCCACGATGCTCGTTTGAGATTGGAAGGAAGATTTATGAGTGATAATGTGAATAGCCCAAGCCACTATCAGCAGGGTGAAATTGAGTGCATAGATGCCATCGCCGTGGCGGTGAATGGTCTCAGTGGTATGGAGGCGGTATGCACTGCCAACGCGATAAAATATCTCTGGCGTTGGAAAATGAAAAACGGCAAAGAGGATTTAATGAAGGCTCGGTGGTATCTAAACAAACTGATTGAGGTTTGTCAAAATGACACGGCTGGTGTATGGATTGAAAGTGAGAGATGATATGGAAGAAGATATGACCCGCGACGAGAAATGTGGAGCCTGCTACTTTTTTGTGCAAAGCCCAACTGGCGTGCATGGCTTCTGCAAGCGGAACCCGCCTGTGTTTACAGGCGCTGATGAGAACGGCAGAGCCAAGTTCTTTAACCCAGTCGTATCGCCCCACAGCTTTTGTGGTGAATTTGAGGAAGTCTAATGTTAGCAATGCGGGTCGATACAAGTGACTTTGACAGGGGCTTAAAAGTCCTTGCTCAAACGCCTGATATGATCCGCAGGGCTGTTGTTGGTGCTTTGTCTGACACGGTGGACGATTTAGCCACCCGTCAAGATATGGAAATGAAGGCTGTCTTCGATAGGCCATCGCAATACGTCTTGAAGGGCTTGAAGAAAAGTTACCCCGGTGGGCGCGAGGGTCAGTCAAACAGGGCCAGATTCGGTCAGGGTGTTTTAAGGGCTGGGACGTTCTTTGAGTTTTCAAAGCCAACAGGATCGCCTGAGAGCATTGTCATGCCACATGTGTTTGGCGGTCAAAGGTCGCACAAGGCATCTGAGAAAAGGCTTCATGAAAGGGTTCTGTCGCTTAGAAGCCAAGACACTGTGCAGGGTAGGAACTATCCCCGTGGGTCAGGCGGTGACATCAATGGCGCTCGGTATAGTGAGATGCTGGCGGCTGTTGGTGCATTGTCTGAGACTGCGCGTAAAGCTATGCCTAAAGGTAAGCAAAAGGATC
>NZ_JBIIAY010000234.1:0-6851 GCF_044239655.1 Brevundimonas sp. | reverse complement strand
AATGTAAGAAAGTTTACGGTGAGATATTTAAGGCTATAGCAAACAGTCCTTATATTAGCGAATCAAACAAATCTGATCTTATAATTACTTTTGCTAATGGAAGCACAATACAGTTTTTCAGTGCTGAACGATATGATAATATAAGAGGTAATACATTTGACTATCTTATTTGTGATGAATTTGCCTTTATAAAAAAGGAGGCCTGGACTGAGGTTTTAAAAGCCACTGTTTTAGTTAAGGGTAAGAAGGTATTAATCATTTCAACTCCTAAAGGTAAGAATCATTTCTTTGAGTTGTTTAATCAATCCAAGGAAAATGAAGCCTATTATTCAATGGCCGGTACGTCATATGATAACCCGAAGATAGATCCTTCAGAACTTGAGGACGCAAGACGCAATTTACCCGACCATGTATTCAGACAGGAATACCTTGCAGAGTTTCTCGATGACGGCTCGGCAGTGTTTAAGAATGTTAAAGAATGCGTTAAGCTATCGAATGCCACGCAAAATTGTTATGCCGGAGTTGACTTAGGCCGGGCAGATGACTACACAGTATTAACTATTATAAACGAACGCAACGAGGTATTTTATTGTGAACGCTGGCGACATATGGAATGGAGCGCGATCATTAACAACGTGGTTAAAGTATTGAATGTTTACAAGCCTAAAACATTGATCGAAACCAACGGGGCGCAGGATGCAATCTTTGAGCAGATAAAGAACGCGGTTAATTATAATAAGAATCAAATACAACCATTCGTTACAACTGCCAAAAGTAAGCAATCAATAGTAGAGGATCTTATTGTAAACTTTGAGAATCGTGAAATATCAATCCCTGATAATAGCGACCTTATAGATGAGTTAAACTATTTCACTTATGAATACAACCTTAAGACAAGGCAAATTCATTACAGCGCTCCTAATGGCTTGCATGATGATATGGTAATGTCTTTAGCTATTTGTTTAAGAGCAAAGAAAGAAATGGTGTCGAGTGGTGTATATTTGATCAGATAAAACAATATAACAAATTATATATTTATTAATAATGGAAATAAAATTACCTACGACCTGGGAGGCGGTGAATCTTAAACAATTCGCAGCACTGCAAAGTAAATTGCAACAGGAAGATACAGATGCTATTGAACGCTATATAGATATTATCGCACTATTAAGCAATGAGAAACCGAGCTTAATAATGAAGATGCCTATTGATGCTTTAAAGAAAGCTATTGACTACGTTTCATTTATTAATGAGTTGCCAAAAGAAACAAAGATTAAGAATGTAATTAATATTAACAATCAGGTATATAAAGGTACATTAGATGTTACTAAGTTAACGGCCGGCCAATACATTGACATTAAGACATTTTGTAAAGAAAGCGAATTGATATTTGAAAACTTAGCCAATATAATGGCGGTAATCTATGTAGAGGAGGGCAGCGAGTACGAAGGCACTAAGCACGCAGCAAGGGCGAGAGTGTTTCAAGAGAAACTAAACATAGCCGATGTATACGGGTTCACGCTTTTTTTTTCGAATCTCTTAAACGATTTGACAAGGGATATACTAGACTTTACAATTCAGCAACAGAAGGAACTGATAGCGGAACTACAGGATTCTCTGAGCAATGGGGATGGTTTGGGATATTAGACATGCTTTCCAAAGGTGATGTATTAAAGTTTGATGAATTATTAAGGCAAAACATAGTTTGGTTTCTTAATATGATAGCTTACTTTAAGGACAAAGCAGAACACGAAAAAGAAATATTAGAAAATGCCAAGCGAAAAAATAGATTTTAACAAGGTTGGGGAGCTAGTCTTTGATTTTGCTAATGGACTTTTGAAAGATCTTCAAGAGAACTTAGTTAATTCAGATGCAATGGCAACAGGTAACTTATATCAGTCTATTAACTTTGAGCCTTTAAAGATTACTAAAACAGGGATAATGTTTGAACTTATAATGGATTCCTATTATAAGTATATGGATAAAGGTGTTAAAGGTAAAGATAATTCAACAAAAGCGCCTAATAGTCCTTATCAGTATAAAGATAAAAGGCCACCAATAGCACCAATAAAAGAATGGTTAAGAACAAAAGGATATAAACCAAAAGAGGAGTTTATAACTAAATCACAACAAAAGAGATTAGATGAGTTAAGTGCTATCACAAGAAAAAAATCTGTTTTAAAGAAAAAGTTAAAGAAACAAACAATGGATGAGATCATGACTTCATTTGCTTTGGCAACGGCTTTAAATATTCAAAAGAATGGATTAAAAGCTACAAACTTTTATAGTGACGTGGTAAACGAGGAGCGATTTAATAAGTTTAGAAAAGATATAGCAGAGGCATTTAAACAAGACGTAATAATTTCAATAAAGGAATAATGGCATTTACTATTTTACAGCAACCGCTGCAATACACACCGGTATATAACGACATTAATTTTGTGGTTAGCAGCACCAACAACACGCAGCCGAATTTTAACTATATTTTTGACGTTAAGATCAACGGGGTGTTTATTTCAAGGCATAGAATACCGGCAAGACCTGATAATGGGTACGGGTTGTTTAATGCAAAACGTATTGCAGAAACTTATATTTCGCAGTCAATTAACTTTGATCAAATCACAGTTACCAATAGCTCAGAATCAATACTATCATTAGTTATTGAATGCCGAGAGGAATTCGGAACAACTCCGGCACCGGGAAGCATCTTAGCTACATCAACAGCGGTGTTTTGTTGGAACGCGGTTTTCCCTTACCCTACTTATGTTAATTATACTGTAAGTTTATTTAGGCAGATGACTAATGAAATCAATGTAAGTTATTTATTATCTGATAATCTAATTAATAAAATTAAACTAACTGAAAAAGGTTTTATATCTGTTATGGTTGGAGAGGCCGGGGCAGTTAATGAGATCGGGGTCTTTGCTTATAACTCAAGCGGTACATTGATTAAATCAACTTATATTTTAAATCCATTTTATAACGTAGCTAATACAGCCTCTAGGTTTATTACCTTGCCAGCTGGTCCCGTTAACCTTAATCAAATATTAAATGCTAATTTAAATGCGACAACTCAGAACCAAGGGGTAATTATTCCAAGTACTACGGCTTACTACGAGATCAGGACTTACGGGAATTTATCGGCATCAAAGATTTATCGTTATAATATTACAGAGGTTTGCAGTAAACACACTCCGGTTAGATTGCACTTTTTAAATCGATTAGGTGGTTATGATTCATTTACTTTTGATTTGTTAAACACTTTCACAAGCAATATAGAGCGCAAAGAATATAGACAAAATTTAGGCGGTTTTGTTGGGTCAACTTATACCTATGACATTAAGGATAGATCAGCAACTATTTTTGATACACAGATAAAAACAATTCAAATTTTAAATAGCAATTGGATAACAGATACAGAGGCCGGATGGCTTGAACAATTAATGACAAGTCCGGATGTGTATGTGGAAGTTGGAACGCAACTCCAGGCGGTTAATATTACCGATACAAGTTACACACAGAAAAAGACTGTTAACGATCAGTTATTTAATTTGACAATTACGATAGAAAAATCATTTTTAAAACAGAGACAACGTGGTTGAGTTATTTATTAAAAGGGTAAACGATACAACATACAGTAAGTTAGACTTATATGATACTATAAGCCTTCCTATTACTTACAGCATAGCTGATATTAGGCAGCCTGATCAAAGGCAAGGCACGTTTACTAAGACTATAAGCCTTCCGGGTACTAAACAAAACAATCACTTGTTTAATCACATCTTTAGGGTTAACAAAGTTACCTATTTAACTAATGACTTTAACCCGTCATTAAAGGCTAGTTGCCTGATATTAGAGGATTCAATTGAAATCTTTAAAGGTTCTTTAAAGCTTAACGACATTAGCTATTTAGAAGATGGCGAGATCATTTATAACTGCGTGGCATTTGGTGAAACTACTGATTTGTTTTTCTCATTGGGCAACAAAGAAATAGTTGAATTATTTACAGAAACTGATTCTTTAAACCATATATGGAATAGACCTAACATAGTTTTCTCATGGGGAGCAACTAAGGGCGAGGGGTATGTTTATCCTATGATAGACTACGGAAACCATTTTGAAAAAACCCGTAACCAATGGGATGTTAAAGAGTTTTACCCGGCGGTATATGTTAAAGAATATATAGACAGGATGTTTGAGCAAGCTGGCTATACTTATTCATCTGCATTTTTTAACACTACAAGGTTTAAGAGTTTAATTATTCCTTACAATAAAGGAAGCGTAAAGAGAACAGAAAACGAAATCAATAAATACAAAGCTCAGGCGGTTATTTCACCAAGTTTAACAGTTGATTTCAACTTGATTCAAACTTTTGCAGACAATCCAACATTTTGGCACAAAGGGACTTATGAATATAGAAAGATTATTCAGGTAGCTAATGTTTACTATTATAAAGAGTTAACCGATCAATCAGGCTCATGGGGGAATAATACCTATACTGCACAACTGCAAGGGACTTATAATTTTAATAACACGTTAAAGATATCAGGCGCGGTTGTTACTAACCCACCTTCCGGGAGTTATGATTATTTATTTGTGATTGAAATCGCAGCTGTTCTTTATAAAAATAATGTTGAGTTTAAGCGAGAAAATATTTATACAATATTTGAAAAAAACGCAGTCCCCCAGGTTCACACTAAATTTGCTTATGAGACCGGTAATATTTCTTTAAATGTAGGTGATACAATAAGAATTGAATATCAATACGATTTAGAATATGATTTAGATAATACAACTAATAATTTAAGTAGTTACGTTCCGAATTTTGCATTTACTTACGTAGCTGATGAATGCGTTTTTAATTCAAACTTATTAGACGCTATCCTGCCGGGCGATAACTTAAAGATTCAAGCCTTTATCCCTGAAAAGGTTTTGTGCAAAGATTTCTTAGGAAGCATTATTAAAATGTTTAATTTATACGTTGAGCCGGACAAAGCAAATTCTAAAAACTTATTAATTGAAACAAGGGACGATTTTTATGCACTTGAAACAAGTACGTTAAATTGGAGCAATAAAGTTAATAGAGATGTACCCTGGAAAATAACTCCTTTGGGTGAGTTAGATTTCAAAGATTTAATCTTTACTTATAAGGAAGATAAAGACGCAGACAATCAAGCCTATCAATATAAGTACAATGAGGCTTATGGGACGCGAAAGGTAACAGTTGTTAACGACTTTTTAACCAATCAAAAAAAGATAGAACCTATATTTGCAGCGAGTCCAACAGTAGTAGATAACTTAAATTGGAATAACACAAGGGCAATTCCGAGAATTATTAATGAGTCGATTGGTCAGACCGCATCAGTAATTCGCATCTTATATTATGGCGGTTTGGTCGATTGCGAGTTGTGGGGATTGATTCAAAATAATAGCGGTGTTACTTATACGCAGTATCCATATTCCGGTATGAACGACAGCCCTAATTTGGTGAGCTTTGATTTATGCTGGCAGACTCCGAAAGAGTTATATTGGGACATTGATAAATCAAACTATTTGAATAATAACCTTTATAACATTTACTATTCTAAGATGATTGATGAAATCACAGACGTGGATTCAAAGATTATAGAAATGGAATTATTGTTAACATCGAATGATCTGTTTGAAATCAATTTTGCGAAAAAGATATTTATTGATAATAACTATTACATACTTAACAGAATAATAGATGCCGATAGAATGCAAACGCAGTTATGCCGCGTTGAGCTTTTAAAATTAAAATATGGTTCGAGCTACATTCCGAATGTAACAGCTACATTCAGCAACGCGAGGAGACGTAACATTGACATAGTAGAAGGTGGTGAAAACATAGTAAGCAGCTCATTAAATGGAGTGCCAGCAATGATTGAAGGCGGTTTAAATGAGGTTAGAAACTTAGGAGCAACAAGTACAATTTTAATAGTAACAGGAGGACTTAATTAAATGAATATATTAGACGCTAGAATCTTATTAAAGAGGTCAACAGTAGCCGGAGTAACTCCAACAATACCGGCCAGCTCAAGCCATACAGATGGCAGCTGGATAAACACAGACATTTATTCGGGTGAAGCTTTTTTAAATACAGTCGATCAAAGGATATTTGTTAGAACAGGAGCAAATATTAAAGAGATACCATTTCAAAACTATTGGGTTGGTCAGTCAATAGGTGGCGGTGTTGTATTTCATGTTTATCGTGATGCCTCAAATGTAGAACATGGATTGATAGTAAGTATTGTTGATCAATCGGCAAGCTCACAGTTTAGCAATATTACATCTGCAAGTATAGGAACTGCAACAAGTTGGAATGGTCAAGCAAACACTAACTTAATGAAGGCACAAACTAGTGCAACATCGGGAGCATGGAAAGATGCAGATGATTATAGTTATGGTGGATTTACTGACTGGTATTTGCCGGCTATTGATGAGTTAAGCATTTTATATAATAATAGATTTAATGTAAATAAAACTTTATCAGTTATTGGTGGAGCAAATCAAATTCTTTATTATAATTTACAAAGCTCAACAGAAACAAGCACAACGGAAGCTTTTGTTTATGATTTTACAGGAGCTGGTGCTACATCATATTTAAAAAGTGCATTTGCATACGTACGCGCAATAAGACAATTTTAAAACATGGCAGATAAAGTAGTAAGTTTAGAATTTAACGTCAAGACTACCGGAGCGGTAACCGAGATAAACAAGGTTACCAAGGCAACCGAGGGGGCAACGTCTGCCACAATTGATTATGAAAAGCAGCTAAATGATATTAAGAAAGCAACTGACGGAGGCGGCTTCAAAGATTTATCAAGGGC
>NZ_JBIIAY010000145.1:0-6905 GCF_044239655.1 Brevundimonas sp. | reverse complement strand
TGGTGCCAGCTGGCCAGTTCGGCTTCCAGATCGACGGCCGACCGTGTCGTGCCCGAGATGTTGCGGGTGCCCCCGGCCCCGGCGCCCACGGCGTCGATCTCGGCCTGCATGGCTTCGAGCACCGCCGGATGCTGGCCCATGCCGAGGTAGTCGTTCGAGCACCAGATGACGACGTCCTGCTCGGTCCCGTCGTCACGACGACGTACGGCGCGGGGGAACTGGCCGCGGACGCGTTTCAGGTCGGCGAAGACGCGATAGCGACCTTCGCCCTTGACCTGGTCGACTGCAGATTCGAATGCGGCCTTGTAGTCGAACACCTTGGGCGATCTTTCGGAGAGCGATCTTTCGCGCGCAAAAAACGTGGCGGGTCTTTGCGCCGATTGGCGCTTTCTGTCCACGAATCCGCAAGGACAAAACGCCGCAAACCCTTAATTGATAACGGTTCTCAATATCGTTCCAACGCAGAGAGCGGAACGCGCGTGACCTGCACGTCCTCCTTGTTCTCGGCATAGCCGACCCACAGGAAGCCGTTCCACACCACGCTCTTGGGATAGTGATAGCCCGGACGCTTGTAGCGCCCCTCGTGCCGCAGCGGCTGTAAGTCACCGGTCCCGCGCAGCAGGAAGGATCGGTCGAACGTCGACCCGTCTGCGCTCGTGGTGATCGCCAGTGGTACTCTCAGCCGGTCGTCGTTCGGTGCGTTGACCAGATAGGCGGTTCCGTCCGGCAGGTTTCCTGCACTCTGCTTGGCCCGGGCGTCGGGCATGTCCGTCAGCACCGGCGTGGTCCAGGTCAGTCCTCGATCGCAACTACGCGCGGCCAGTTGGCGAAAGCTCAGGTCCTCATCGCGCAAGACCATGACGATGCAGTCGCCCTGCCGGAACAGGCTGGGCTCGATCTCGCGGCTCAGTCGCCCCTCGTGGACCGGGGCACCCGGGGGCGGCGGGGTCCGTTGCAGATGCGTCATGGCCCCCAGCCGCCAGCCCGAGACCGCGAGCGGATCGTCCGTATGGGCCGGGGTCGCGATCATGCCGGGCCGCATGTGAAAGGCACCGTGGACCCGGCCGTCGATCTCGCGCGGATCCTGTTCGATCACGCCATCGACCGGCTGACCGTCCGCCCCCCTGACCGGGGCCCTTTCGCTCCAGACCTCGCCGTCAAGACTGGTCAGGTATTCGACGCGGCCGCCGTCGCCGGTCTGAAATCCCGTGGGCCAGACGTTGACGAAGGCCACCAGGGTTTCGCCGTCCGTCTTCCAGCCACCCGACGACACCATGGTCCCGCCGGTTCCGGCGGGTGCCAGCAGACGCGGCAAGCTCCAGTGCTCGCCGTCCTCGCTGACCGCGAACATCACATGGGTGTCGGGCGAATCCTCGTCCCGTGCCGAGGCCTGCCACTGGGCGAACAGGCGGCCCTTGAAGCCGATGAGGACGACGCCGTTGGAGAACTGATCCCCCGTCGTTCCGGGTGCGAAGACGGTGTAGGTCTCAGTCCCCGGTGCGGGGATCAGGCCGAGGTCGGGCGCGGTCTGGTCGAACAGGCCCGGCGCTACGGCATAGGGTGGGTCCTGAACCGCCGGTGTCGCCAGCGCCAGAACGATTGCGAACATGCCGCCGATCACGCCGGCTTCTTGAACCGCAGCACGAACTGGCTGGTCTGGCCCCGGATCGCCGCGTCGAAAACGTTGGCGGTCAGGGGATCGGTGGTGTTGGCCAGGATGTCGCTTTCGCTGTCCAGCACGAAGCCGGCGGCCTGAACCTCGGCCTTCACTGCCTCGATGTCGATGCGGTGCAGGGTGTTGGTCGCGGCAAGACCGCTGCCTGCCGCCGCATGGTGGTCGATGATGACATAGAGGCCTCCGGGCTTGAGCGCCGCGAAGGCCGCCGCATTGACACTGGTCGCCGTATCCGCGCCGAAGAGCGTCAGATGAAGGTCGTGATAGTTCTGGGCGGTGAAGACCAGATCAAGCCCCGAGGGAAACGCCGGCGCGGCGATCGGCGAACTGACGGCGGCGACGTTCGGGAGGGCGTCGATGGCGGCCAGGCTGGCGGCGTAGTTGGGGTCGAACTTCAGGAACTCGTCGGGTTGCCACCCCGTGACCATGCCTTGCGGACCCACGGCAGCCGCGAAGGCGCGGGTGAAGAATCCGCCGCCGATGATCATGTCGGCGATCTTCTGGCCCCGCATGACCTGGGCGAAGGCCAGGGTTTCGGCCGTGTGGCGGGCCGCGTCGCGGGCGCGGTCCTCGGCCGAACGGACCGGGTCAGCGAGGGCCGCGGCATAGGATGCAGGTGTCGGAGCGGTCTGGGCGGACACGGCACCGCCGAGGCCAGTGGCCAGCACCGCGATCGACGCGGCCAGGATCAGTGAGCGACGCATGAAACCCTCCCTCATCGGCGCCGGACTGCGCCCTTGCCCCAGTCTACGTCGGATGGGCGACGATTGTTACCCGGGCTTCCTGAAGCGATAGACGAACTGGTCGCTCTTGCCCCGGATGGCTTCGTCGAACACCGACAGGGAGTGGTCGTCGTCGGGGTTGGCCACCGCCGTGGTCTCGCCGTCGAATATGAAGCCGGCCGCCTCGACCTGGGCGCGCAGGGCCGAGCCCTCGATCCGGTGCAGGGTACCGACCACGGACGTCCCCGCGCCCGGCGCGGCCTGGTGATCCAGGATGACATAGAGGCCGCCGGGCTTGAGCGCGGCGAACACCTGGGCGTTCATCCTGGCGACATCGACGTTGAAGCGGGGGATGACGAAGTCGTGGTATTCCTGGCCCATGAACACCACGTCGAGCGGCTCGGGGAAGGTCATGACGTTCAGGTCGCCGGTGATCCGGTTCACGTTCGGATAGGCGGCCGCCAAGGCGTCGCCGAAGGCGTTCTCGCGCGCCGCCGTCTGGTTCGGCACGAAGGCATAGACCCGACCGGCCCCGCCCACCGCACGGGCGAACAGCCGGGTGAAATAGCCTTCCTCGGGCCGGATGTCGGCGATCCGGTCGCCTTCGTCGATCTGGGCAAAGGCCAGCATTTCGGCCGGATGACGCAGGGGATCGCGCTCGACCTCGCTCGCGGGGCGCAGCGGATCGGCGATGGCGGCGGCGTAGGGATCGGCCGGCCGGGCGGCCGCGGCCTCGTCGGCCGTGGCCACGGTCTCCATGCCTGCGGCCATGCATCCGGACAGAGCCAGGGCACCGACGGCGCAGGCGGCGAGGAGAAGCTTGGTGTTCATGGCGATGTCCCGATCGGTTCCGACCGACAAGCTACGCCTTAAGGCGGGAAAGGATGCAATGGCTTAGGTGGTGGGTCGTGGTTCGTGATTTGTGATTTGTGGTTCGTGGTCGTCGCATCTCCTACGCACGCCGGTGGCAGCCGACAGGAGCCCGGTGCCAGACGCAGCAACCACTAATCACAAATCACAGACCACTCGTCACACACGCCTCTTCGCCCTCACGCGCCGATGCGCTGAAGCGATGGGAAGGGCCGGCAGAGCGTCCGGGCCTCCGCCCGGAATGGGGGTAGTGGTTACCGTTTCGGCGAAAGACAGACGCTCCGCGTGCGTGGTTTTCCAGGAGCTGTACGGCTCGGTCTCCCGAACCAGCGGGGGTATTCGCCCCTTGCCGCTACCGCGCCCCCGGCGGGAAGGTGATGCCCTTGCAGCATCGTCCCCTGAACGATCCGACTACCTGCGCCGGACCCTTTGCACGGCCGGCGACACCGCCCCCGATCCCCCCGGGCGCCGCGCCCAGCCTCCCGAGGGGTGCCGGCTTCGGAGCTCGCCAAGGCTGACCGGAGACGAGGCCTCGACCGCCCCGCTCCACACACCCCCGCCGCAACAAGATCGCAAGGCCTTGCGCCCTTCCCCGCGACGGGACGAAGGGCAGTATAGCCGCGTGGGATACCTGTGCGGGTTTGGGGGGGTCAGAAATCTGCAATCCCTTATGCGGCAAGGGATTGGACGGCCGAAGTTTGAAAGTTGGAGGGGTTGGGCCAGCCAAACCCTTCCCCCGCAAGGGGGGAAGGACGTTCAGGCCGCCACAGCCTGTGCAATGACTGCAAACCGCGAAGCGGCAGCACCGTCGGGATTCGCAATCACCACCGGCACTCCGGCGTCCCCGCCCTCGCGCACGGCAGCGTCCAACGGCAGGTCGCCGAGGTAGGGGATGCCCAGTCTGACTGCCTCAGCCTCGGCGCCGCCGCGACCGAAGACGTCGCCGGACATGTTCTCGATCAGGCCCAGGGTCGGGACGCCGACCCTGGTGAACATCGTGTGGGCACGGCGGGCGTCGGCGAGGGCGACTTCCTGAGGGGTCGAGACGATCACGACGCCGTCGAGGGGCGTCTTCTGGATCAGGGTCAGCTGGATGTCGCCGGTGCCGGGGGGCATGTCGACGACCAGGATGTCCAGCGGGGCCTGTTCCGTGCCCCAGCGGGTCTGGGTCAGCATCTGGGTCAGGGCCTGGGAGGCCATGGGGCCGCGCCACATCATGGCGTCGTCGGCCTTGGTCAGGAAGCCGACGGACATGGCCTTCAGGCCGTGGGCCAGATGCGGCTCGATCATCCCGTCGACGTAGTCCGGCTTTCCCGACAGGGCGAGCATGGTCGGGATGGACGGGCCGTGGACGTCGGCGTCGAGGATGCCGACGCTCAGTCCCCGCGCGGCCAGGGCGCAGGCCAGGTTGACCGCGACGGTGGACTTGCCGACGCCGCCCTTGCCGCTGGCCACGGCGATGACGCGGCGGACGTGGGCGGGGCGGTCAGTCGGGACGGGGGCCCGGGGCCGGCCCTGTTCGACGGCGGCGGGCGACAGGCTGGCACCGCGTCGTGGGCGCGCGGCGGGCGCGGACTCGGCGGTCAGGATGACCGAGACCCTGGTCATGCCGGGCATGGCCCTGAGCGCGGCCTCGGCGGCGTCCCTGACGGGGGCATAGAGGGCGGTGTCGGAGGGGGCGACCTCGATCACGAAGCCGGCGCGGTCGGCGGCGACGGTCAGACCCTGTGCCACGCCCGACGCGACCAGACCCCGGCCAGATTTCGGATCGGGGATGGCGTCAAGGACAGCGACGACGGCGTCTTTGGTCAGGGGGGCGGGGTCGGTCATGCGCACTCAGGCTTGCAGGCGGGGTCGGGGACTTCTATCGCCCGCACAGACCGCCCGCGAGTACGCATTTGCCCGATCGCCAGATCACATTGATCGCCGGCCCGACCGCCTCGGGCAAGTCGCGGCTGGCGCTCGACATGGCCGCCCGAACAGGCGCGGTCATCATCAACGCCGACAGCCAGCAGCTGTACGCCGATCTGAGGGTGCTGAGCGCAAGGCCCTCGGTCGAAGACGAGGCGGCGGCTGAGCACCGGCTGTACGGAGTGGCCGACGCGGCCGACGCCTGGTCGGTGGGGCGGTGGTCGCGGGCCGTACTGGAGATCCTGGCGGAGCTGAAGTCGCAGAAGCGACCGGCCCTGATCGTCGGCGGAACGGGACTGTACTTTACCGCCCTGACCAAGGGGCTGGCCGACATCCCCGAGGTGCCCCCTGCCGCGCGCGAGGAGGCGATGGCATTGTACGACACCGAGGGGGAGGCGGCGTTCCGGCTGAGGCTGACGGCGCTGGATCCGCCTGCGGAGGCTTCGATCGCGCCGGGGGACCGGCAACGGTTGACGCGGGCATATGCCGTGGGGCGGGCGACGACGCGGTCGCTGTCGGACTGGCAGGCGTCCACCCATCCCCTGCTGGCGCGCGAGACCTATCATCCGCTGGTGGTCGAGCCGGAACGGCCGGACCTTTATGCCCGGTGCGACGCGCGGGTCGGGGCCATGGTCGAACAGGGGGCGCTGGACGAGGTTCGGGCGCTGGTGGCACGGGGCCTCGACCCTGCCCTGCCCGCGATGAAGGCCGTGGGGGTGCGGGAGTTCGCAGGGCATCTGAGGGGTGAGACGACGCTGGATCAGGCTATGACCGCCGCGCGCCAGGCGACGCGGAACTATGCCAAGCGGCAGCTGACCTGGTTCCGCAACCAGACACCGGACTGGCCCCGGGCCTGAGACGCGCCGGAACGACACCGACCCCGCAGGTGTTTGCTCTGCACAGGGTTGTGGAGGGTTCGATGAAGAAACGATTTTTGGCAGTGGCGGCCTTGATGGTCGGTGGCCTGGCCAGTGCCGGGTGCGCGACGACGGACGGCTATGCCTCGGCATGCGAGCGCGATTATGCCTACAACCGGGACCGGGCGACGGCGTCGGGGGCCCTGTTGGGCGCAGCGGCGGGCGCGGCGACTGCGGGACCCGGCGACCGGGAGCGCGGCGCGGCGATCGGGGCGGCGATCGGCGGTCTGCTGGGTCGCGAGCTGTCAGCCGAGGACGATCCCTGCGGCTATGGCTTCGGCGGGTACAATCGCGATGGTCGCTATGGTCGCGAACGGGTCTTCTGGCAGGAAAACGGAAGGCGCTGGTAGATGAACGAGCACGAGATCGACGACCACGGCCTGACGCCCGGCGACCCGGCGGACCCGGCATTCGGCCAGCACCACGATGCGACCCTGTGTCCCGAATGCGAGGGGGTGGGATCGCTGACCACCGGCGAGACCTGTCCCGTCTGCGAGGGCACGGGCAAGGCGACGGGGCGGACCGGTGGGGGCTGATCGCGGTGCCCCTTGGAACCTGAGACCGGAGCGCCTATATTGATCGTGCCGGGGCTTGCCCCGGATATGGCGATAAACGCGCTTGTAATAAGCGGACCGGACCCGGGTGCGATTCCCGGCGGCTCCACCAATCGCTCCTCGTTTTCGGGGGAGATGCGGGGCCGACTAGCATCGACGGACGTGTAAAGAAGACTGCTTTCGCTCGTCCTGGCCCACCGTATCGGGCCATTTTCTAACTGCGAACGATAACTTCGCTGGAGAAGTCCGCCTCGCC